>NZ_CDRSSE010000013.1:0-67851 GCF_977051555.1 Segatella sp. | reverse complement strand
TCCTTGGTAATCTCCATAATGATATCTTTTTATGTTTGTAACTAATTGGATTTCAACTACAAAGATACAAAAAATATCGGAGATTACCAACTTTTTTAGGCACTATTTCTTATCCCGAACTGAGGTACTACATTTGTATTTATTCTGAGAGTGCTGCCAGTCTTTTCATCAACCTACCAAGCTCCGAGAAAGTATAATCCCTACCTTCCTTTTGTACTTCATCCATAGAACGAGAGGCATTAGCAATAGCTTTTTCAAGGCTTCC
Organism: Segatella sp.; assembly: GCF_977051555.1. Taxonomy (NCBI): domain Bacteria; kingdom Pseudomonadati; phylum Bacteroidota; class Bacteroidia; order Bacteroidales; family Prevotellaceae; genus Segatella; species Segatella sp. Next base: position 67,586 of record NZ_CDRSSE010000013.1, on the reverse strand, counting down.
CCCGTTGCGTTCAAAGTAGGAGTGTAAGCCTTTGGATTTGTTGAAGAAGGAGATGGTTTTCCTGTATTCCACACATTGGTTCAAATCCTTGAGCAATGGTTCTTGCGTATCGTATGGACGTGATGTGTATCGAAAATAGTAGAGAAAGAACAGTTCCGTACAGCGGTGGGTCTCAAAGAACTCAACCTTGCAGTATATGCCTTTCTTGGGTTTATTGATGGGCTTGGCATATTTTGCCTTTAATCTTTGATATTGGGAACGCTCTGGTTCTACATCTTTCGTGTCCATATCAATTATGCAGAATATGTGGTTGTATCCCATCGCCACCCCCTCAGATATTTTCAAATCAAGTTCCTTGATACTTGTATGCTTGGGATAGTCTGGCTTGATAGTCAAGCGTTTGAATACATCGCATAAGGATTTGAAATAGAAAAATTCCGTAGGTCCTTCACCCAAGATAAGTGCTGTTTGTCGTAACTTGCCCATATCAATCCTCCAGATTTATAAAGATACTACCTAATTCGGGCTTTGCCCCCAAACGTCCGATGCGATAAGAATTATAAAGAGACAGATTCTTGTGCAACCCGAAAGAATCGCCACGAGAATACTCGGAAGATGCGGTCTCTTTATTTTTCTCCACAAACCACACAACGCCTCTATTCTCATTGATAAGGTCTTGAGAAAGCAGGGTCGTTTCTTGACTGGTGATAATCAACTGCGATTTTTCGGAGTTAAAGATAAAGACATTGAGATAGTAGTATAACAGGTCATTATGTAAATCCTCACCTAATTCATCAAGATAATACACATGAGAAGCTGTTATCATATCATATAATGCCTCTAAAATACGTATATATTTTTGAGTACCCTTTGACTGCAATCTGAGCGGAATGTCAAAATCTCCATTTGTAGAGTGATTGACAAATGCCACGGAATCGGAGGTGGATTGAAGCAGAGCTACTTTCATATCTTCTGGAATATTTTCCATGAGGATACGTTGACGGAACTCATTAGGCACCAACCGATCTTCTACGATAGGCTTATACTCCAAGATGTTCAAATCTGCCTTTTGAAGCATGATGTTGTAGAACTTACGCTTTTTAGAATTTGCATAAGCATCCTTTAGGATTTCCACGATCCCCTTTTCGCCGTCACCGTCAACATCGTGATAGTTCTCCATAATCCAGCCATGAAGAATATTGAATGGATCAATATCTTCTTTCAAGGCAGCTTTCCTACAAACAGACAAAACACTATGATTATTCAAGGTGTTCTCACGGATGCTCTCTTGCGTTTTTACCAGCAGCCTGAGACTTGGACCAAACTTGATCTCAGCCTGCACGTTATCTCCTACAAATGTGCGTTCATAAAACAACGACTTTGATTTGTTAGGATAATAATAAAGTGCTTCGCTCAATATGTACTTGTCATTGAATGCTACATCATAGTCGTATCGGACACCATTGGCATAAAACGAAATGTGCATTTCGGTTGGATCATCCTTGGTGAGCATGAAAGGAATGCTTCCATTTATTCTTTGAGTAGCATCTGATTTGGGTAGAACTAACAAACGAAATACTTCATTCAATGCAATCAGCATATTTGATTTTCCGGAAGCATTTGAGCCATACAGAATTCCTAACTTGTACAAGAAAGTTCCTTCGGCTATCTCTGTAACAAGTTCCGAAGAAGACTCCTTTGCCAAGAAATTCAACTCCTGTTTATCTCGAATAGAAAGATAATTTTTTACCCAGAAATCTCTTATCATAATATCTATATATATTAATATAATTATTGTAATTTGATTGCAAAAATACAAATTGTTTTTTTTATTTGCAAGAATCAACCTATATTTTTTGTAAACATACTACATTTTAACCATAATTTAACACATATAGTTCTCTGCGGCACCTCCTAATCCCGTTGGAAGATATCTCGTGTATATACCTTCTCTTTCACATCATCGAGCGAGGGGTCATAGCGGTTGGCGATAATCGCCTGGCTCTGAGACTTGAAAGCATCCATATCATTCACCACCTTGCTACCAAAGAAGGTGGTACCGTCCTCCAATGTAGGCTCGTAGATAATCACCTCTGCACCCTTTGCCTTGATTCGCTTCATGATGCCCTGGATGGCAGACTGGCGGAAGTTATCACTGTTGCTCTTCATCGTCAAGCGATAAACTCCTATCACACACTTATGTTCCTTACCTGCATCATAGCTATTGGCATCGGCATAGCTGTAATAACCAGCCTTTCTGAGCACGGCATCGGCAATATAGTCTTTTCTTGTACGGTTACTCTCTACAATTGCCTCTATCAGGTTCTCTGGTACATCGGCATAGTTTGCCAGAAGCTGCTTGGTATCCTTTGGGAGACAGTAACCACCATATCCGAAACTTGGATTATTGTAATGCGTTCCAATACGTGGGTCAAGGCCTATGCCATCAATGATTGCCTTGGTATTCAAGCCCTTGACTTCGGCGTATGTATCCAATTCATTGAAGTAACTTACTCTTAGGGCAAGATAGGTATTGGCGAAGAGCTTGACGGCTTCTGCTTCCTTCATGCCCATAAAGAGTGTATCGATATTTTCCTTAATGGCTCCTTCCTGGAGCAAAGCGGCAAAAGTTTTGGCTGCTTCTTTCAACTTTTCTACATCAGTAACCTTCAAGATTGCCTCATTTTCTTCTGCGAACTCAGGACGATCTAGCAGCTTAGGATAGCCTACGATGATACGGCTTGGATAGAGATTATCATAGAGTGCCTTGCTCTCTCGGAGGAACTCTGGGGAGAAAAGGAGATTGAATTGCTTCACCCCCTTCTGGGCATACTTCTGATATAGGCTTCGGGTGTAACCTACTGGGATGGTACTCTTGATTACCATCACTGCATCGGGATTTACCTCCAGCACCAAGTCGATAACTTCTTCTACATGAGTGGTATCGAAGAAGTTCTTCACTGGGTCGTAGTTCGTTGGTGCTGCAATGACTACGAAGTCGGCATCTTTGTAAGCTGACTTGCCATCCAAGGTAGCTGTAAGATGCAGAGGCTTCTCTGCCAGATACTTCTCGATATACTCATCCTGTATCGGTGATATATGATGATTCAGTTTATCTACTTTCTCGGGAATTACATCTACTGCTGTTACCTCATGGTGTTGGGATAAAAGCGTAGCAATACTGAGTCCTACGTAACCGGTTCCGGCTACGGCAATTTTTAATTGATTAAAATTACGCATTGTTTTAAGTTCTTGAATAATAAGCATCCTGAGTCTCTTTCGGTGGGTCAGTTTCCGAAAGAGAGCTGTAGGATGCGTTGCGGGTGATTATGTAGCGCCCACACTACTAAGCTACTTCTCGTTTTATATATTTTTTAGTTATTTCTAACAATATAATTGTTTCGTATCGGAAATGAAGGACATAGAGTCCCTGCCAGATAAGAATTGCTTTTAGGGGATTCTTATCTAGATATTGATTGAGTAAAATTAGTTTTGAAATTGTTTTTTTTCTACCTCACCGTAGAGGTCCCACAGATCTCACAGATGAACACAGATTTTCCTGCTACAATCATTATCCACAGATGAGACCGTTCGGTCAGATGACATTATTTCGTATGATGCTCTATAAAGCGAGTAATCATTGATGATACCGTTTGGGGCGATTGCTTCTCATGAGCTACAGCCATTATTGTAATCTGATTTGCAAACTGAATATAATATACAACATTAGGATGAATCGTTAAATGTCGTACGGTATAACTATCTGTCGAGTATTTTTTATCAAAAGAACCACTTTCTGGAAATACATACAGGCTATTAACCTTTTTCACTATTCGCTCTAAAGATTTATTAGCTGTACGTTCTCCAAAATTATCAGCAACATACTGACCTATATCTTTCAATTGCTGCTTTGCCAATGTTGACCAGGTGATTTTTATTTCCACCCCAATTCCTCCTTCACGACATTCAAAATTTCTGAATGAGGAATCGTTTTCTGAGACAAAGACTCCTTATAGGCGAAATCGGCAGCGGCTTTCATTGCTGTTTCGTCTAAGTTATCGATAAATGATTGCATCTTCTTATCGTCACATTTTTCTTCTTGTAAAGATAACTCTATAAGTTCGGCAAGATTGCTTCTATCTTCCCAACTCAATTTCTTTATCTCATTCCAAAATGGAACAACTGTATTATTTTTTTCAACAGAATTTGTCATATACATAATCAAATCCTCCCTATTTTATTGTTTACATGCTGCAAATATAAGGGAAATATCTGAAATAGCCAAGGGATTTCTGGATTTTAACACATCGGGAGGTATCAGCGATGTCCCACAGATTTGGCTTTACTTCCCGCTGGTCAGTGGGTCCGGAGGACAAAAGATGAGACCTATTCGGTCAGATTTTCACAGACTTTTACGATCACTTCTTCTTGTTTGTATGTTTGGGTGGGTGTGAAGGGGGTGTATAAGAACTTTTGTATATACATCGTGCGCAAAAGATAAAGAGAAAGGGTATCAGATAGTTATGCCTTCTTTTTAACACTCTTTTCACGCTAAAGTTCATATATCCCCTTCACACTTCACGCTTTGTTTGCTAATTTAAAAAATCGCTCATTTCGGCAACAATGGTTCCAGCAACCCGTCAATCAGACGAAGCAGCTCGTCTCTGTGAGCCTCGCCCGCCAACGACTCCATCCAACGTATCGCGCCCCAGTAGTCGTCGATGGAAACATCACGGTCCATCGCCTCCAGACTCTTGGTGTACGCATCAGACAGCCGGAACTCCTTGCGGATGGCTGACTTGGTGGAAGCCCAATGCTTCTCCTCCTCAGTAAGACCACCCTCAAAACGGTCTTCCTTCAGTTCTTCACGCATAGCCCAGAACACGTTGTGGACTAAAAGATTAAAACACTTGTGGACAGGAATCATGCCCGTCTGTAGTCGTAGGAATCCTTGATTCCCATGACTTCACTTTTGATTTTTTTGAAAAACATTTTAAATAAATTTATGTTATGTTCCAAAATCGGAACTTTTTGATTTCAATGCCAAATTTTATGCTTAGCTTTGCAGCGGAATCTATATGATTCAATTTTAAAACAACTTATAATCATTTGCTTAAAAATGACAAAAACAGAACAAGAACAAAGACAAGAAATGGTATTACCATCTTTCTTCTATGCTATCGCCTCCAGCGAAAGCAGACAACTCATCAGTCTTGATGAACTGCAGCGAATCATCACCCTCGACGCCATGACCCAGGCGCGTACCGAAGACTACCGCAAGAACATGCGCATCAGCAGCGAGCTCGCTCATCAAACCAAGGTGATGATGCCAGGCATCACTACCTCCGTGCTCATGGACGGACGGGGCAAGGAACTGCGCAACGTGGTGAAGACCACCCAGATGATCGCCGTGGACATCGACAAGATTCCTGCAGAAAAGATGAAGGAGGTCGTACAGAAGGCGGACGCCGACCCTCATACCATGATGAGGTTCATCACCGTGAGCCAACGGGGTCTGCGCATCATCTCCAGATACCTGCCCATAGATGACGACGAGGTGACCGCACTGGAACTTTTCGATGTGATCATACGCAAGGCGATGAGCTATTACAGTAAGTTGCTAGGCGTGCCTGCCGACGAGCAATGCGTAGACATCACCCGGATGTGCGGACTCGCCCACGACCCTACCGCCTACTTTCATTGGGACGCAGAGCCTTTCGGCTTGGACACCCACGACCTGAAGGCGCTCTACACCAAGAAGGCCAACGAGGCGAAATATGCCAAACGTGCCAGCAAGCGCAAGCGAAACAGCCAGAAGATGGTGGCACTGGGCAAGGGGGTTCCCTCGATGGACGAGGCAGCGCAGCACATACTGAACCTACTCGACACGTGGGGCTACAAGTTTGAGAGCGGTGCCCACAACGAGTATGTGCTCCACTTCGGCAAGGTGTGCGTGCGCTATGGCATAGACAAGGAAGAGGCAATGACCTACGCCAAGAGCAACTTCAGCTCCGACTATCCCGATGCTGACAGCGTGATGAAATCATGCTACAAGCACACCGAGAAGCTAGGCACCTGGCACTTCTACCGCAAAGGCGAGGGCTTCTCGGGTAAGGCGACTGTCAAGGTAATCAAGCAGTGGCTCTCGATGAGATACGAGTTTCACCACAATGAGGTGACGGGATTTCACGAGGTGCTGAGTCGCGATATAATCAAAGGCAAATACCATAAGTGGACCCGCATCGACGACAACATAGAGAACACCATCTGGACCCAGATGGACGAGATGGGACTCGAAGTGACCGCCATCAAGCTGCACGCCATCATCAACAGCGACTTCAGCGAGCCTTGGGATCCCTTCGACGAATATCTCAGGAGTCTGCCCAAATGGGACGGAAAGACCGACTACATCGACGAGCTCGCCAACCGGGTAACCATCAACTATTGCCCTGGCTACCACCACTCGCAGGAAGAGTTCAGATACTTCTTCAAGAAATGGCTCGTATCGATGGTGGTGGCATGGGTATCGCCGAGAGTGGTGAGCCAGACCATCCTGATATTCATCGGGAGGGGTGGCATCAACAAAACCACATTCTTCTATTATATCCTGCCACCATGCCTGCGCCAGTACTTCATAAACGAGTCAACCGCCAACTATACCGACAAGGACTTCATGGAGGCTTTCTCAAGCAAGGCACTCATATGCCTCGACGAGCTGGAGTCTACCTTCGGCAAGGGGCTGAGCGCCCTCAAGAGCAACGTCACCAAGCTGGTGTTCTCCATCCGCCGCCCCTACGACAAGTATCGTTCGGAACTGCTGCACCGTGGTGCCCTCTGCGGCACCAGCAACAGCATACAGATCATCACCGACGAGGAGAACCGCCGCTACTCACCATGGTTCGTAGACAATATCGAGAGCCCTAGGGAGACACCCATCGACTACCAGCACGTCTATTCCCAGGCTGTAGCTCTGGGACAAGAGGTAACTAATCGGGTGAAGAACCAGGAAGAGGGATGGGTATACTGGCTCACCACCGTCGACATAGACGTGATGAGGGAGCACAACGGCATGTTCATGGTTTCCAACTTCATGGAAGACCAGATACTGCGCTTCTACAAGGTGCCGAAATCAGACACCGACCCTCAATATGTAAAGTTCCGCTATTCATCGGAAATCATGGAGCGCATAGGCGGAAGTCCTGCCCTGAGCCGCAACATGAGTCACCAGAATCTGAGTGCCGTGATGCAGCGACTGGGCTTCAAGAAGGTACACCGCGCCAAAGGTAACGGATGGCTCGTGATAGAGAAGAATCCGGGAGAAATCAACACCGAGGCGATCTGCAGCCCAAACGAATGCGCAGAAACGTACTTGAAACCGTACAGAACCATAGCTACGGATAGCCAGAATGGTTCTGACCAACAATAAGCAGCATTCTGGCAAGTGCTAACCAGCATTGCCAGCAACGCTAAGTATCATCAAGAGAAACGCTAAGTATTATTACCGCGATTCATAAAAGTCAAATCTATATGAAAATCAAGATATACAAAAAATTCGAGCTTGCCAAGCTCTACTTTCCCGAGCAGTCGAAACACGTGGCACTAAACCACCTGATGCGAATGGTAAACCACTGTCCGCCTCTGCTTGAAGCCTTGCGAAGAGAGGGCTACGAACGGTTGGCGAAGACCTTCACCATGCGCCAGACGCTGCTCATCTATGAGTATCTGGGCGAGCCATAATACTGAGTTTTCCAGTTTTATGCCCTATCGTATCCCTATCTCACCCCTATCGTACAGAAGCCTCTTCTGAAAGTCGTATCTTTGCAACCGTAAACAAGAAACAAGCACTGCGCAGCGCTTTAATACATGAAACACGAACCATAAAACAATTTATTAGCCTTATGATTGAGTACGATTTAAAGAAGAACAACAACAAGAAGAACGTGAAGGCTTATGGCAAGTACTACGCCAAGCCCCACATTAGTGAAACTGTAGATCTCGATGAGCTCGCCGACCACATGCATGGTCACAACTCTCCATTCTCAGCCGGGACCATCAAGGGCATCCTCATCGATGCCGTGACCCACATCAAGGAGCTCCTGCTCATGGGCAAGAATGTAAAACTCGACAACCTCGCCATCTTCTACATCAGCATCAAGAACAAGATGGGTGCAGAGAACGCCGACGACTTCACCGTATCTAAGAACATCGAAGGAGTAAGAATGAAAGCCCGCGCCACGGGCGACTTCCGCTCCGTGAATCTCAACCTCGACGCCAACTTGAAGAAGTATGGTGCTAAGAAAAAGAAGTCTTCGACCACCACCGACTCTGGATCCACCACTGACCCAGGCAGCGATTCGGGTGACACAGGACTTGAGTAACCGGGGATTGCAAATCCCTGTTATCACCTAACGGGGATTGCAAATCCCCTTAACAAGTTTTTAAAATCAATTGACCGAAAATGACACAAGATCGATTTCCGATGACGATTGGCGGCGAGGAGGTGCTCAATGAGCATCTCCTGCTCGCCTACACAGAGAACGGCGAGATGATGGACTCACCTCTGAGCGTCCGTTTTCTCGTAATTCATTGCTCGGCAACACGTGCCGACCGTAACTACACCGACAAGCAACTGATGCGCGACCACAAGAAGCGTGGATTCCGCACCGTGGGCTACCACTTCTATGTCCACAAGGACGGAAGCATCACGCAGTTCAGAAAGCTGCTGGAGGTGGGGGCACATGCCCGCCCATACAACCGTTGCTCCATCGGCATCTGTTACGAGGGCGGGCTGGATGACGAGGGTCGTCCTGCCGACACCCTTACCCGTGCCCAGTATGACGCAATGTGGAATCTGCTGCGCAAGCTCAAGATCACGTTCCCACAGGCTAAGATAGTGGGTCATCGTGACTTGCCGGGCACCACCCCGAAGGCATGCCCTTGCTTCGATGCAGCGAAAAAATTTCCACTTTAATGGGGAATGTTGAGTGTTGAATGTTGAGTGTTGAATTTTTAATTTTAATTTGAACTATGAAGAAAGAAACCATCAAGAAGGTGATCAATTTCATCATCACCGTACTTACCGCCGTAGCTAGCGCATTCTGCGTACAGAGCTGCCAGTAAATTCCCTGTAATCAAACCTTAACCTTAAGTTCTAATTCTACCAGTATTGCCAGAAGATGCTGAGGCGGTGCATGTCGGAGCCCACCATGTCGTACATATCGTGCTTCATGAGCCACTTGCATCGTTTCTGCACCTTCTTGCCATACTGTCCATCTATCGAGAACACATTTCGCTGGAACTTTATGCCCATCAACTTGAGCTTCTCATAATCGCGCTTCTCCATATAGAGGTAGCGCTCAGGATGGGCAAGCACGGGCGTGTAGCCCTTGTTCTTGATGCGCTCCAGGAGGGCATGAAAATTCATCGGGGCAGAGAAGATGCTCGTCTCCACCAACAGGAGCTTGCCATCCTCGCCCAGCGGCAACAGGTCGTTTGCCTTCAGGCGCTTTTCGAAGAGCGCATCTAGCATATTTTCGGCTGCGAGATGCAGCCGGAGCATTTTTCTGTCAGCAGGATTTCGCTCGGCGAAGTCCTGCTGATATTGTTTTTGGAAGTTCGCAAATACTTGGCGCAAATGGGTGGTCTCGTTGGGTACGTCTTCCATAATATGAGGCGTAAGCCAGACATCCCTCATGCCTGCGCCTTCGTAAAGGCACAACATTTCCAACGACTTCTTTACCTCTTGAAATCCGTCGTCCACGCCGGGCAGGATGTGGCAGTGCCAGTCGATGCCGCCGGGGAGTCTCTCTGATGGTGCTTTCTTGCTTGCCGTCGGATTGCAAATCCAACGGAACGCCTCACGGAATATATTCATATTTTTCTATTCTTTTATCCATTTTTCTACTTTCCTATTTTTGCCCCCCCCATTCTTGTCGGAGCCGTAGTGGTAGCCGTAGCCATAGCCATAGTGATAGCCATAGCGATAGTAGTGGCCGTAGCGGCCGCCCTGAGCCTTGGTTCCGTTCAGAATGAGCGACATATTCTTGAATTTCTTGTCCTTGTAGAGCTGCTCAATGTCGCCCAGCATACTGCGCTGCATCAAGCCCGAGCGTACCACGAAGATGGTGCGGTCGGCAAGTTTCTCTATAATCTGGGTATCTGCCACGATTTCCACTGGTGGACAGTCGATGAACACATAATCGTACTCACCCCTCATCTGCCTGATCATCTTCTCCAGACGCTCGGTGAAGAGGAGCTCCGTAGGGTTAGGCGGCATGGTACCGATAGGCAGCACGTCGAAATCCTTCACCAGTCCATGCTCCTCGCCATGGCAGATGATGCCCTCCAGGTCATCGGTCCTGCCGTTGAGATAGTCGCTGAGTCCCTCGCCAGGGCTGCCCACGAGCATGGATGCGGAACCATGGCGGAGGTCACCATCGATGACGAGCACCCGTTTCTTCTTGATGGCGAGCGACATGGCGATGTTGCCTGCCAAGTGACCCTTGCCCGAGCCTGGGTTGAAAGACGTAAGGATGATGACGTTCTGCTCGGGATGGGTGCCTACCATAAACTCCATGTTTGTGCGCAGCACGCGGAACGCCTCGTTCACGATGTCGCGCTTGCCTGCCTTCACCACAATCTGTCGCGTCTCCTTCGGCTTCTTCCAGAACTGGATGCGCTGCAGAAGAGTTGGTCTGTTCTTGCGACTGATGCTGTATGGTATCTCACCGAGGAATGGTATGGTGATGTTCTTGAGGTCGTTTCTGCCCCTCACCGTCGTGTTCATGTTCTCACGGATAAAGATGACTACCACAGGTATCAGGAATCCGAGAACGAAAGCCACGAGGATGATGTTGCGGCGCACAGGCTGCACGGGCTTGATGTCGCCCGTAGGAGGGGTGATGATGCGCGTGTTGTAGGCGGTGAAAGCCTTGGAAAGCTCGTTTTCCTCTCTCTTCTGCAAGAGGAAGAGGTAGAGCGCCTCCTTCACCTTCTGCTGGCGACCCACTGTTTGCAGGTACTTTGCCTGACTAGGGTTGCTGGCTATCTGGCTGGTGGTCTGCGCCTCGTTTGCCTGCAGGTTGCCAAGCTGCGAGTTGAGTGTCACCACGAAGTTGTCGATACTGGTTACGATGCTATGGCGCATGGAGGCGAGGCTCTGGTCATAGTCAGCCACCAATGGGTTCTGCTCGCTGGAGTTAGCCACCAGGTTGTTGCGCTCCAGCTGCTGTTTGTTGTATTCGGTAATCTGCTGCTCGATGCCCGGGCTGTCGATGCCGATATTGGCTGGCAGGAGCTGGTTTTTGCCCACCTTGCCCGTCAGGAAGTCGCGCAGGTAGCGTGCCATGGAGAGACGTGAGTTCAGTTCGAGTATCTGCTTGTCTACGTCGCCGCTCTTCTGCATATATTGCTGTGCGGCGGTCTCTACGTCGGGCAGCAGATTGCGGCTCTTGAACGAGGAGATGTCCTTGTCTACGTCGCCCAGTTCTCGCTCGATGACGCCCAGGCGCTCGGTGATGAAATGGGAGGTGGAAACGGTCATCTGGTTCTTGTCCTCCATCCAGTTCTTGCGGTATACGGAGATGATGGTGTTCAGCACGTCCTCGGCGCGCTGGGTGAGCTGGTCCCTATAGGTCAGGTCGATGACTGTTGCCTTCTCCTCGCTGATGCTTGCCGAGAGCGACGCCTTGATATGGTCGGTCATGGCATAGAGGTTGGTGCGAGTCACATGCAGTTTCCTGCTCTCATACCCATTGACGAAGGCTGAATAGCCCGGTGCCTGGTCTACGCATACATAGCCCATCACCGTGCGGACGGTCTGGCCCAGCTTGCCCTGTACCTCCTCGTCCGATTCCACTTCGTTTCCAGCCTTGTCGGTGCCACTCACATGTACGATGGAAAACTGGTTGCCATGCTTTACCTCTACATCCAAATTGGCGCTCTGCATATCGTTCAAGCTATAGAAATGAACGGTTACAGGCAGCGTTCTGCCATAGAGAGCCACAGGATGGAAGGTACCGTCTTCACTGTAGTTTACGTCGAGTTTGAGTTGCTTGCCTGCCTCCAGCAAGACGGCTGGCGACTGGATGGCAATCAATTCGTTGTTGACGTTCGACTTGCCTCCCGAGAGTCCCATGTCGGAGAACATACTGGCCACATCGCTGTTGATGCTCTGGCTCTTGCCGTCTTCCTTGATGAGGATGGATGCCGTGCGCTGATAGACCCCCGGCGTGGAGAGGAGGTAATAAGTGGCTATGCCCAGGGTGACGACGAGCGAGATGACAAACCATCGCCAGCGCACAAGGCACAGATACATTAAGTCTTGCAGACGAATGAAGTCTTCTGCCTGCTGGGGGCGACGACCCGGAGCATTCTGCATCGTCGCTTGATTATTCTGAATCATTGAATTTGAATGTTGAATGTTGAGTGTTGAATGTTGAGTGTTGAGTGTTCACTCTACTCTTACATTATTTCTTGATAAGTACTGCCACGCTGGTGGCAAGAGAGGCAAGGCTAATCCAGAAGCCCGTGCTCCTGACATTGTTGCCATTGACCGTGCTCTGGCGAGCCTTGGTCTCGTTGGGGCTGATGTAAACCACGTCGTTCTGCTGCAGGTAATATACCGGACTGTTGAACACGCTGTTTCCCGAGCAGAGATTGATCTTGTATATCTTCTGGTGGCCGTTTTCCTGGCGCAACACCATCACGTCTTCACGGGTGCCATAGATGGTCAGGTCGCCCGCCTTGCTAAGGGCATCGAGAATAGTCACTTTCTCGTCCTCGATTTCATACTGTCCAGGGCGTGCCACCTCACCAATCACCGAATAGTGGAGATTTGTAAGGCTGACGGTCACCACGGGATCCTTCACCAAGTTGCGCTCCACCAGAACTTTCTTGATTCCCTCGGCAATCTGCTCTCGGGTACGACCTGCCACATGCAGGGTGCCCAGCACAGGAAAGTCGATGTTGCCCTTGCTGTCTACCGTATAATAATAGGCATCCTTGGCGATGGACGACGTAGAGTAACTGGTGGTGGTTCCCGTAAGGTTGAAGAGCTGTGTGATCTGTGGATCCTTGCTCTTCACGCCGATGTAGAGTTTATCTGTTGGCTTGGCGGTGATTAGCGCACTTTTCAGATTGATTAGCGTGTCAGGATTTTGGTTAAAATCCTGGAAATAAGCTATTTGTCGTGGGGTTCCACAAGCTGACAGGACAAGAAGTCCCGTACAAAAAGCTCCAGAAAGCAATGATTTACGATATTTCATATGATTTTATATTTTTTCTAGAAAACATCTTGGTATATAGGTGGTGGCGACGGCACAGATTCCCTCTATCGTGACGATGAGCCGATGGTCGCCATTGATACGCTTGATTTCGCCCTCCAGACCTTTGAACCTGCCGTCGATGACCCTGACACGTTCACCTTTCTTCCAGTTGAAGGCTCCATCCTCGAAATACTCCAGCCCCTCCTGATCGCCCGACGACACCATCATGAACATCTGCATCTGTCGCTTGGGAATGGCGATGGGCTGTGGGTCGAAGTCCACCAGCTGGCGATATAGCCTTGCCTTGCCACACAGTTCCCGCTCCAGGCATAGCGCCTGTCGCTTGTTGCTGCGCATGAAGAAAAGCGAGGGTATGAGTGGGCGCTCCACCACAATCTTCTTGCCTTGGCTGTTTACATGTCTCTCTTTTACGAAGGGGGCGTAATATTCCATCACATCGCCCATCATATCTTCGGGGAATGTGTCTTTCATCTGGTCAAAATCCTTAAGCACGTTGTTGAACAGGTTGAACAAGTCTCGGCAAAGCGCCACTTTGTTCATGAACACGCGCATGGCATACCATGATGCCTCTGTCTCGGCTGGTTCGCCAAGAGTCTCGGCTTGTATGCTTAGAGAATGATTGATATCTTTTATTGAATTGTCCATTCTTTCATTTTAAGTATTCTTATATAGACACATTTTCTCTTCCCCCTTGTGTCGAAACGAGTCGTCACAAGCAGCAAGGAGATTGAGACAGTATACTTCTCGTAAAGCTTCTGTCGTTCGGAGCAACCCTGATCCAGGCGATGCTGTACCCGCAATCCCATTTGGGTAACTAAACCTCATATTTCCTGGTTTAGTTCTCAAACGCGCCGCAAAGTTAACAAAAAAAAAAAAAAAAACGAAAGAATGTTAGTACAACTTTAGATAAAATTAGTTTTTTAAGCCGTTTTCTTAATATTAGTTAATTTTATTGTTTTATTTGCATACAAAACATAAAATCGGGATAAATCTCTTTCAATAAGTGATTTACCCCGATTAAACATTATACAGATGGAAGGAAACTTAGTTGTTTACGCTACCTCCCACAATATCAAGCAATTCATTGGTAATGGCCTGTTGACGACTCTTGTTGTACTGCAAGTTGAGTTCGCGCAAGAGTTCATCGGCATTATCCGTAGCGGTCTGCATGGCCACCATTCTGGCGGCATGCTCACTCGCCTGGCTATCCAGCAACGCTGTATAAATCATCAGACGAAGCTGCTTAGGAATCAAGACTCCCAAAACAGTCTCCAAGTCTGGCTCTACAATGAAGTCATCATTCAGAGGTTTTGCCTCAGAACTCTGGCGTCCGTCAGCTTCAGCCTGCTTTTGGCGCAGATATTCCTGAGCCTTTGCCGTAGCCACATTAGAGGTAAGGTCACGATCGTTGTCCACTCCTATCGCCTCAGTGCTGAGGTCAATAGGCAAGAAAGTCTTGCGGGTCAGAATCTGTGAACCGGCACTCTTAAAGTGATGATAAATCATCTCCACCTTATCGAGCTCACCAGCAGCATACTGCTTGGCAAGTGAATGGGCGATATCTGCACAGGCGCTGGCATGAGGATGATCGGCAAGATCATTAAAATTACCGCCAATCTTCAAACCCAGTTTCTGTACCTTCTCTGCCACTTTTCGTCCGATAGGATATACCGTGATGTCGTCAATGCCTTGAGCCTTATACTCGTCCACAGCATGCATCATCATCTTGATAACGTTGGAATTGAATCCACCACACAAGCTGCTGTTAGAACTGTATACCACAAGAGCTACACGCTTGGTTTCCTTGTGCTCCAACTGCAACGGATGGTCGACATTCGGAGTACTTACCAGGAAACTCTTGAGGATATGTTCCAGCATATTTCCATAAGGCAGCATATTCTGGATAGCTACCTGAGCATGATGCAACTTACTGGAAGCCACCATCTTCATCGCACTCGTAATCTTACGGGTACTGTTAACGCTGGCTATGCGAGTTTTAATCTCTTTTAATGACGGCATAGGCTATTACGCTTTATATTGTCCTGCAACATTAGCCATGGTCTCCTCGACTGCCTTAATGGCATCGTCAGTGAGTTTACCATCACCCAAAGTCTCAATCACATCAGCGTGCTGGCTGCGCATTGCATCGAGGAACAAATCCTGACAGTCGCGAACCTTATCCATTGGCACGTCGTGCATCAATCCGTGAACACCACAATAGAGAATAGCTACCTGCTCGCCTACCGGCATTGGACGGTACTGAGGCTGAACCAGCAACTGGTCGTTCTTACGGCCACGGTCCAGAGTCATCGCTGTTACGGCATCCATATCGCTAGAGAACTTAGAGAAGGCCTCCAGCTCACGATACTGAGCCATATCAATCTTCAGTGTACCAGCCACCTTCTTCATACTCTTGATCTGGGCAGAACCACCTACACGAGATACGGAGATACCTACGTTGATAGCTGGACGGAAGCCCTGGTTGAAGAGGTCGGTCTCAAGGAAGATCTGACCGTCGGTGATGGAAATCACGTTGGTTGGAATGTATGCTGATACGTCACCTGCCTGTGTTTCGATGATAGGAAGGGCAGTCAAAGAACCACCACCCTTTACGTGACCCTTCATGCACTCTGGAAGGTCGTTCATCTGCTCGGCTACCTCCTGCTGGTCGTTGATACGAGCGGCACGCTCCAACAGACGAGAGTGGAGATAGAACACATCACCAGGATAAGCCTCACGTCCGGATGGACGGCGGAGGATCAGAGATACCTCACGGTAAGCCACAGCCTGCTTACTCAAGTCATCGTATACCACGAGAGCTGAGTAACCGCGGTCGCGGAAGTACTCGCCGATAGCTGCACCGGCAAATGGTGCGTAATACTGCATGGCTGCAGGATCGGCAGCGGTAGCACTTACGATGATGGTATATGGCAAGGCGCCATGCTCCTTGAGGTTCTGTACCAATGCAGCAACAGTAGATGCTTTCTGACCAATAGCTACATAGATACAATATACTGGCTTGCCAGCCTCATAGAAACTCTTCTGGTTGATGATGGTATCCACTGCGATGGCAGTCTTACCAGTCTGACGGTCACCGATGATCAACTCACGCTGTCCACGACCGATAGGAATCATAGAGTCTACCGCCTTCAAACCAGTCTGAAGAGGTTCCTTTACTGGCTGACGATAGATTACACCAGGTGCCTTACGATCCAAAGGCATCTCGAAAGAATCGGTGAGGTCGATGTCACCCAGACCATCAATAGCCTGACCCAGAGGGTTTACGACACGTCCGAGGAAGTTGTCGTTTACGCGGATAGAAGCAATACGGTGTGTACGCTTCACGCTCTGTCCCTCCTTGATGCCAGCTGTAGGACCTAAGAGGACACAACCTACATTGTCTTCCTCCAAGTTCATGACGATAGCCATGGTTCCGTTCTCAAACTCAAGAAGCTCATTAGCCTCGGCATTACGCAGACCATAGATACGAGCCACGCCATCGCTGACGGTAAGCACGGTACCCACCTCGTCAAACTGCTGAGAGCCATTAACCTCCTGGAGCTGCTGCTGAAGAACCTCAGACACCTCACTTGGTTTAATTTTATCTGACATTTTGTTATTTACTTTAATTATTTTTACTTTTTGAGCTGTGTCAGAATGTTGTTGAGCTTAGTCTTTACGCTCGCATCCATTCTGTAAGTATCATACTCAAGGATGAAACCGCCAATCAGTTCAGGGTTCACCTCGGTCTTGAACTCCACAGTACCTTTCGTTTTCTGCTCCACCATCTTGCGCATCTTGTCCTCTGTAGAGGCGTCAACGGCAGTGGCGGTGATCAGCTTACCGCGGATGATGTTCTTCTGTTTCCTGTAAAGAGTGATATACGAAGCAGCCATGAATTGCAGGGTGCTCTCCCTATCCTCTTTCAAGACGAGAGCGATAAACTTCTTGCTCAGTTCCGTAGGCTCCTTGCCCAGGGCTGTGATGAGAAGTGCCTCTTTCTTGTCTTTGGAAAGCATAGGGTTGTCTATCGTAAATCTCAGTTCAGGCACGTCGATGTAGCTCTTAAAGAGCGTCTGCATCTCCTGGTAGACCTGATCTTCGAGCTTCATGCCGAGTGCAGCCTTGATGAGGGCACGGGCATAACGCACCGATATTACACCTATATCCATAAGCTTTACTATTTGTTGTCAGAAGAAACCTCGTCCAGCAGTCGATTTATCATATCCATCTGTGCCTTGTCGTCAGAGAGTTTAGCCTTGAGCACCTTCTCTGCAATCTGAACAGAGAGTTCGGCTACCTGGCCTCGGATTTCACGAATGGCGTTCTGCTTCTCGGTCTCAATCTGCTTCTTGGCATCAGAGAGGAGACGTGCGCCTTCTTCGCGTGCTTTATCCTGTGCTTTCTCTACAATGGCATCGCGGGTTTCGGCAGCCTCCTTGAGGAGGGCAGCCTGCTTCTCGCGAGCTTCCTGCAAGATGGATTCACCTTCTTTTTGGATATTGGCAAGCTTCTCGTTGGCTTCGTGAGCCTTCTTCAGACTTTCATCGATGAAAGCCTTGCGTCCGTTCACCATCTTAATGATGGCTGGGAATCCAGCCTTCCAAAGAATGATGAAGACGATGATGAAGACCAGCGTCATCCAGAAGAGCAAACCGCTATCAGGAATTAATAAATCCATATATACTGGTTAAAGTTTTACTTAAACGTTTTATTTTAACTAACTCTAGAATCATCTCTATCATGCCCCGGAAAGACATCAGGCTGATGCCTGAGACTTCCTTTAATCGGGGCAGATGATAGTGACAGATGAGATGATTACATAACGATTGCCAGGATGGCGATGATGACAGCGAAGAACGCAACACCCTCAACCAACGCAGCTGCGATAATCATAGAAGAACGGAGGTCGCCCATCTTCTCTGGCTGACGAGCCATAGCGTCCATAGCCTGGCCACCAATGCGACCGATACCAATACCTGCGCCAATAGCGGCCAAACCTGCACCTACTGCGGCACCCAACTTTGCAATCTCTGCTGCTAATAAAAGTGATAACATAATCTTAATAATTTAAGTTGTTTATATTTTCTTTGTTTATTATCTGAATGAAATTAGATCCGTAATCTATAATCTATAAACTACTTCACTACCTCTGGCTCAGCCTCATGAGACTTTACATGAGCCAGCGAGATGAATACTGCACTCAGCATGGTGAATACCAATGCCTGAATGTAGCTTACCAATACTTCGAGGAGCATCATAAAGGCGCTCATCGCAACACTTACTATTGTCATACCCGTACCTGCCACATAGTTGGCGATAGCATTCTCACTGATGTTGAACATGATGAAAATGATAGCCGCAAACGAAAGTGCGATGGCGTGACCCGCCATCATGTTGGCGAAGAGTCGGATAATCAGAGCCAGCGGTTTCGTAAAGATTCCGAAGAGCTCGATGAATGGCATCAGTGGCACAGGGACCTTCAACCAGGTTGGTACCTCAGGCCAGAAGATATCCTTCCAGTATTCCTTGGTACCGGTGAAGTTGGTAATCAGGAATGTCGTTACACCGAAGAATACGGTGCAGGCGATATTACCCGTCAGGTTACCACCACCTGGAGGGAATGGTACGATACCCATGATGTTCGCCACGAAGATAAAGAAGAAGCAAGTAAGCAACCATGGTGCGTACTTTGGCGCCTCCTTACCCAGGGTGGCCTCAATTACATCGGTATATACCGACATGATGAACATGTGCATCAGTCCCACAAATCCCTTTGGTGCAGGGTCATCCACCTTGTGCTTCCTGCACCAGCGGGCTGGTATCAGGACACAGAGCAACAGGATGATAGCATCGATGAAGAGCACGCAAACGGTCTTCGTGATGGAGATGTCAAGCGGACGAACCTCCTGGCCTCCCACCTTCTCTACTATCTTGTTGGGATTCGTCTGCGCATCAGCGTTCTTAATCACCAGGTTGAAAGGTCCTGGACGGTCTCCATTGGCATCCTTCTCTTCCGAGAATTCGCTGCTGCAGAACACGTGCCAGCCCGAAGTGGTGTTAACGATGATTGGCAGATGAATCACTACGGGATGATCTCCCACCTTGGTGATATGCCATTCATAAGAATCCTTGATATGACCCCACAATATCTCTTTCACATCGATGTTCTCCTTAGCCGATACCTGCAGAGGTGCCAGCGTGAAGAGCAGCATCGCCATCAAGAGGAATTGCTTGAGATGTTTCATATTCTTTAATTCTTACTTTTGTTTATTAATTATTTGTTTCAGAACCGCTTATGAGAGACGGTTCTTTTTCTCTACCCGAGCGAAGTAGATGCAGTCGAACACGAGAAGTACGACATAGAAAAGGGCGAAGATGGCGGTAAAGCCCAGAATATTCTGCTTGTCGCATACCAGCACATAGATAAGGAACACCAATGTACCGGCCATCAGCTTCAAGACCAATGCCGCCAGATAGAACTTGGCGAGATTGGCTGGCGATGACTTTGCAACAGCCTTCCATGCTTCACCATAAGCAGTACTTGCAACGAGTGAGAATATCGCACTCACTACCAGCGGGTTAACAACTTGGGCTATCATATCATCGCATTGAGCAGACAATCTGCAGGCAAAGAGCACGGCAAGAGCCACTGCTGCTGTAAGCCACAAAGAAATCTGCTTATACCTGATACTCGCCTGTCTGATAGTCTGCAAGCGCAACTTTTCGTCTTTTTCCATTATCTAATAATTAATCACTAAAAATTAATCACTTATCTAAACTTCTACGCAAAGGCTTACTTCGTTTTTCTTACATTCCACGAATCCGCCCTTGATGTTCATTACCTGCTTGCCTTCCTTGGTAGTGTATTCCACCTTGCCCACTTCGAGCGAAGAGATGATAGGCGCGTGATCTTTGAGAATCTCGAACGAGCCGAGGGTTCCCGGAACCAGTACGCTCTCTACCTCACCCTGGAAGACTACTTTCTCAGGAGATACTATCTTTAGCTGTAACATAATCTTTAACTTTGAATTTTGAACTTTGAACTTTGAACTTTATGATTACCCAATATTGCTATTGAATTCTTCGTTCTTCGTTCTTCACTCTTCACTAAAGACTACGCCTGTGCTGCTGCGAGCAACTGCTTAGCCTTCTCCTTGGCATCCTCGATAGTACCTACGTTGAGGAATGCCTGCTCTGGCAGGTCATCTACCTCACCGTCGAGGATGGCGTTGAAGCCCCTGATAGTCTCTTCGATAGGAACCATCACACCCTTCAAACCGGTAAACTGCTCTGCTACGGTGAATGGCTGGCTCAGGAAACGCTGTACACGGCGTGCACGGTTCACGGTCAACTTATCCTCATCAGAGAGCTCATCCATACCGAGGATGGCGATGATATCCTGCAACTCGTTATAACGCTGCAACAACTGCTTTACTCGCTGTGCACAATCGTAGTGTGCCTTGCCCACAATCAGCGGGTCGAGGATACGAGAGGTAGAACCCAGCGGGTCTACGGCAGGATAGATACCGAGAGATGCAATCTTACGGGAAAGCTCAGTGGTAGCATCCAGGTGAGTAAAGGTGGTAGCTGGAGCAGGGTCGGTCAAGTCATCGGCAGGCACATAAACGGCCTGTACAGAGGTGATGGAACCATTCTTGGTAGAAGTGATTCGCTCCTGCATGGCACCCATCTCAGAAGCCAGCGTTGGCTGATAACCTACGGCTGATGGCATACGACCCAACAGCGCAGATACCTCAGAACCAGCCTGGGTGAAACGGAAGATGTTATCGATGAAGAACATGATATCCGCTGCCTCACCATTCTTACCTCCGTGATCACGGAACTCCTCAGCTACGGTCAAACCAGAGAGAGCTACAGAAGCACGTGCCCCAGGTGGCTCATTCATCTGACCATATACCAGGGTAGCCTGACTCTTAGCAAGTTCCTCAGGATCGACAAGTGAGAGATCCCACTTACCTTCTTCCATCGCTTTACGGAACTTCTCGCCATACTTGATAACGCCAGACTCGAGCATGTCTCGAATCAAGTCGTTACCCTCACGGGTACGCTCACCTACTCCGGCAAATACAGAGTAACCGTTGTGTCCCTTGGCAATGTTGTTGATCAACTCCATGATAAGCACCGTCTTACCTACACCGGCACCACCGAAAAGACCAATCTTACCACCCTTCATGTAAGGTTCGAGCAGATCGATCACCTTAATACCGGTAGCAAGCATCTCCTTGTGAGTAGAAAGTTCGTCAAACTTCGGAGCCTCACGGTGGATAGGATAAGCACCTTTCATGTCCAATTCATTCATACCATCAATAGGCTGTCCGATGACATTCATCATACGACCCTTGATCTGCTCTCCGGCTGGCATCTGGATTGGGTTACCTGTAGGGATAACCTCCAAGCCGCGCTGCAAACCGTCAGTATTATCCATAGCGACACAGCGAACTGTATCCTCACCGATGTGCTGCTGCACCTCGATGACAAGCTCGCGTCCGTCTGGACGTTTTACCTTCAGAGCTTCATAAATTTTAGGAAGCACCTTCTCTGGATTCTCGCCCTTTGTATCGAAGTAAACGTCGATAACAGGACCGATAATCTGAGAGATACGTCCGTTAATTTGTGACATAAGCTTATTAGTTTAAAAATTATATATATTTACATTATTCTTGACTGCAAAAGTAACAACAATTTATGGAAACCACAAATTAATTAAAAGTTTTATTCGGCTTTTATACCTTATTAAACCATTTTTAGTTCCCTTTAAACCATTTTCCTATGCAAAAGCAAGAAGTCAGGAGTCCAAACTCCTCTCTTCTTACCCTTATCTCTATAAATTAGATACTCAACTCGTCCAAAACCTTGATCAGTTTACGGTCGAATGGCTTATCTGAGCGGATGGCTTCAGAAAGCGGAACGTATACCACCTCGTTATTGCGTACACCAATCATCACATTGCGCTGTCCCTGCATGATAGCCTCAATGGCACCACAACCGGTACGGCTCGCAAGAATACGGTCACGGGCTGATGGACGACCGCCACGCTGCAAGTGACCCAGGATAGATACACGTACATCAAACTCAGGGAACTCCTTGCGCACACGGTCGGCATAATAAAGAGCACCGCACTTAGGACTCTCTGACACAATGACGATACAACTCTTCTTAGACTTACGGATACCACGCTCCATGAATTGAGCCAACTGGTCTACGTCAGTAGAATCCTCTGGTATGATGGCAGCCTCTGCTCCACTGGCGATAGCTGAGTTCTGAGCCAGGAAACCGGCATCACGGCCCATCACCTCGATAAAGAAGATACGCTCGTGGCTCTGCGCAGTATCACGGATGCGGTCTACACATTCTACGATGGTATTCATCGTAGTATCATAACCAATCGTATTGTCTGTACCAAAAAGGTCATTATCAATTGTTCCAGGCAATCCGATGCAGCATACATCAAACTCACGTGCGAAATTCATCGCACCAGTCAGCGAACCGTTACCGCCAATCACGACAAGCGCATCTATTTCCTCTTTCTGAATCGTTTCAAATGCCTTCTGACGACCTTCCTCGGTCATGAATTCCTTAGAACGGGCTGTCTTCAGCATCGTACCACCTGTGCCGATGATACCGCTTACATTCTCTGTAGAAAAGGTTTTAATTTCATCATTGATGAGACCATCGTAACCACGATAGATACCTTTCACAGTGAAACCGTTGTAGATAGCCGAACGGGTAACCGCACGGATAGCAGCATTCATACCTGGAGCATCTCCTCCAGATGTTAAAATTCCAATAGTCTTAATCTTTGCCATAACTATACCTTATTATATTATATATATTTTTTAATGTTAGTTTATTATCCTCTCAGGATGATGTTTTTCATCCATTAACCCTACATATACAGTAGGTATCCAAGGGTATACCCCTTGCTTTGTCTGGACTTATCGATTTAAATAATTAGGTTTGCGGCACCAGCCACCAGGATATGGGAAAGCCAAAGGATAGCAAGTCCGATGACGCCACCCACCAAAGCTTTCCAGCCAATATTGCGGAAATACCATCCCATGTGCATACGTTCCATCTTCATCAGGGCAAGACCGCTGATTGTACCGATACCAAGAACGTTACCACCAGCCATTACGCAATATGCAATCATCTGCCAGTAGATACCATTGGTATGATAATCAGTAAGCATGCTGAATGAAGGCTCATTCACATTTGGCAGATCATGAAGGGAGAAAAAGTTCATGGCTGTAGCAAAGTTGTCAAGTACAGTACTGATGATACCAGCCAAGACGCCATGCAACAGCACGCCAGGACGCTTATCATCCATACCGACAGAGTTGAGAAGAGTAGCAAAATCGTCAAAAGCGCCGGTCTCCTTCACCACTCCGATGGCAAGCATGATACCCATCACGAAGAGAATCATCTGGACGACTCCGTATTGGAACACTCTAGGAGTGCGACGGTCAGCCATCGCATCCATATTCATGAGTTTACGGTTGAATATCTCGTTCACAATCCAAAGTACGCCCAATACGCAGAGCGCACCGAGGAAAGGACTTAATTTCGTAATATTATGGAAGGTAGGGATAAACCACAATCCACCGATGCCCACAAAGAGCATCAGCAAGCGCTGCCATACATTGAGACGGGTATCATCCCCGCGGTATGGCATAGCAATCCATTCTGTCTCTACTCTTTCAGGCAGCATGCGCTGCATCATCAACAACGGAATGAGCCAGGCTGCAAGACATGGCAGCAGAAGCGACAGGAAATAATGAGTAGCCGTTACAGCACCCATATTCCACATCACCAGTCCTTCCGGATTTCCGATAACGGTAAGAGCTCCGCCACAGTTGGCAGAAAGAAGAATGGCACCTCCATACACCATGCGCTGACGACGGTTTGGAATTACCCCATGCATCATCGTAAGCATCATCACTGTTGTAGTAAGATTATCGAGATTTGCCGAAATAACAAAGGTTACGGCAGCGAGAATCCATAGCATTTTCTTGGCGCTTCGGGTACGTAACAACTGGCGTATGAAATCGAAGCAACCATTGTTATTGAGAATTTCAACTATCGTCATAGTAGCAAGCAGGAAGAGTACGATTTCTGCTGCTCTACCCACATAAGGAAGGAAGATGTTACGGGCAATAAAATACTTCACCGTTGTACTGGTGGATTCTATCTCGTTCCACATTCCGAGATTCAGATAGCGCGAATAATCAGAAGAGTGTTCACTGGTCACGAAGTCCATACCGAAACAGATATAGAGGACCCATCCTACCGTTCCAGCAAAGATGGCTACGGCAGCACGGTTCACCTTGGTAATATTCTCAGTTGCAATGAGAATATATGCCAGTATCAGTATGGCAAGGATGACTAGTGTCATATCATTTATTTTATTATATTCATTACATTTTGAACGCAAAGGTAACAATTATTTTGTAATCGCCAACATTTCGGTATTTTTTTTTAATGAATTTAACTCATTTTTCATACAAATGAAAATTTCGTCCGGTTTTTTCTTTCGCCATTATTTTTCTTCCCTCTTCATTTTTATCATAGAATCAGATGAAAACACGGATAACTGAGAAGAACATCACAGGAAGAAATATCGAGGAGAAAGTTATCAGAATATTGAAAGGTTGAGCTCATATATATAATGTATCTCCCCGAAGGAATCCACCAAAATAGTGATTTTAGTTAAATATTACTAACAAAAAGAAGAAAATCAAGAGTAAATGCCTGTAACTCAAAGAAAATGAGTAATTTTGCGCCCGATTTATACAATTCACATAAAGTCAAACTTTATTAATTTTAATTTTTTAATTATTTTTTATGTCAGATTTAAAGAACGTAAAGCCATTGGACGACTTCAATTGGGATGAGTTTGAGAATGGCACAAGCGCAAACGTCAGCAAAACAGACCTCGAGAAGGCCTATGACGAAACTCTTAACAAGGTAACAGAACACCAGGTTGTAGAGGGTACAGTAATCTCTGTAGACAAGAAAGAGGTTATCGTAAACATCGGTTACAAGAGCGATGGTATTATCCCTGCTTCTGAATTCCGTTACAACCCAGACCTCAAGGTAGGCGACAAGGTTGAGGTTTATGTAGAGAACCAGGAGGACGTAAAGGGCCAGTTGGTACTCTCTCACAAGAAGGCTCGCCTCAGCAAGTCTTGGGAGCGTGTTAATGCAGCTCTCGAGAACGAGGAAGTTATCCAGGGTTACATCAAGTGCCGCACTAAGGGCGGTATGATCGTTGACGTTTTCGGTATCGAAGCTTTCTTGCCAGGAAGCCAGATCGACGTTCACCCTATACGCGACTACGACGTATTCGTAGGCAAGACAATGGAGTTCAAGGTTGTAAAGATCAACCAGGAGTTCCGCAATGTCGTTGTATCTCACAAGGCTCTCATCGAGCAGGAGCTCGAGCAGCAGCGTAAGGAGATCATCGGCAAGCTCGAGAAGGGTCAGATTCTCGAGGGTACCGTTAAGAACATCACTACTTACGGTGTATTCGTTGACCTCGGCGGTGTTGACGGTTTGATCCACATCACAGACCTCTCTTGGGGCCGCGTAAGCGATCCACACGAGGTTGTATCTCTCGACCAGAAGATTAACGTTGTTATCCTCGACTTCGATGAGGAGAAGAAGCGTATCGCTCTCGGTTTGAAGCAGCTCACTCCACATCCATGGGATGCACTTGATCCAAACCTCAAGGTAGGTGACCACGTGAAGGGTAAGGTAGTGGTTATGGCTGACTACGGTGCATTCGTTGAGATTGCTCCAGGTGTAGAGGGCTTGATCCACGTATCAGAGATGTCTTGGAGCCAGCACTTGCGTTCTGCTCAGGACTTCATGAAGGTAGGTGACGAGGTAGAGGCAGTTATCCTGACTCTCGACCGCGCTGAGCGCAAGATGAGCCTTGGTATCAAGCAGCTCAAGGAAGATCCATGGGAGGCTATCGAGACTAAGTATCCTGTTGGCAGCAAGCACACAGCTAAGGTTCGCAACTTCACTAACTTCGGTATCTTCGTAGAGCTCGAGGAAGGTGTTGATGGTTTGATCCACATCTCTGACCTCTCTTGGACTAAGAAGGTTAAGCACCCATCTGAGTTCACTTCTGTAGGCGCTTCTATCGACGTAGTAGTTCTCGAAATCGATAAGGAGAACCGTCGCTTGAGCCTCGGCCACAAGCAGTTGGAGAAGAACCCATGGGATGAGTATGAGGCAATCTACACTCCAGGTTCTGTTCACCAGGGTACTATCACTGAGTTGATGGACAAGGGTGCTGTTGTAGCTCTCGCTGAGGGTGGTGAAGGTTTCGCTACTCCTAAGCACCTCACTAAGGAGGACGGCACAATGGCTAAGAAGGGCGAGACTCTCGACTTCAAGGTTATCGAGTTCGTTAAGGAGACAAAGCGCATCATCCTCTCTCACTCTCGTACATTCGAGGAGGGTAACGAGCCAGTTGCTAAGCCAGCTCACAAGCGTGCAAACGGCGGTCGCAAGAACAACAACGAGACAGCTATGATCAACAACGTTGCTGCTAGCACATCACTCGGTGATATCGATGCACTCGCTAAGTTGAAGGCTCAGATGGAGGGCAAGGCTTAATCTCAAACAGATCAGGCATTTGCTATTCATTAGCTAGATAACATTCAGGGGACTGAAATTTCAGTAATGAGATATCAGTTCCCT
Organism: Segatella sp.; assembly: GCF_977051555.1. Lineage (NCBI taxonomy): Bacteria > Pseudomonadati > Bacteroidota > Bacteroidia > Bacteroidales > Prevotellaceae > Segatella > Segatella sp. The sequence goes on along the minus strand of NZ_CDRSSE010000013.1, from coordinate 40,566 downwards.
TTTTTATTATGTGTATTAAAAAAATAAACAATCGGGCACTATTTGCCAACTTCAGTAAACTTATCTCGACTAATTCACGTTCTAAAACCACTAATTCATGGTATTTTTCTATAAAAACATGTCGAAAAACACAAAAACCTTTGGTGGTTTAAAGTTTTCTGTTTATCTTTGCACCGATAAAAATAATTAATTACATAAGCTAGAGAAATCATTCTCTCAATAATTATCAGAAAAGAAAGAGAAGCGATTCTCCAGATTACAAAAGAAAGTTCAAGATATGAAACAGTCAAGATTCATAGTAGCCGCTCTATCAATGAGTTGCATCACTACCCTCTCCTCCTGCTTCAAGGAAGAACCACTCAATGCCGAATGCGACATCGAGCAGGCATACATACATGCTGACAACAAGAATTTATTGAACTTGTTGTTTACTAATCCATCTGACACATTGGTCAATGTGCAGAGTGATCAAACAAAAATCGAGTTCACGATGAGACCATTTGCCGCCCTTACCAAACAGGCGCCAATATTCCGCCTCACACCTGGAGCGACCATCTCACCAGAAAGTGGAAGCCTTCAGGATTTCTCTAAAGGACCTGTAACATATACAGTTACTTCAGAAGACAAGCAATGGAGCCGCACCTATCAGGTAAACATCAAGAAGGGACAGACCACCATGAGCAAGGAGTTTGAATTCGATTTCGAAAACGCATACATCAGCAAGGGATACTACAACTGGCAGGAAAACTGGAATGGTGATCTCCTCGACATCTGGGCTACCGGAAACCCGGGATTCAATATCAGCAACCCATCGGCAAAACCGGAGGAATATCCTACCGTGATGATAGAAGACGGTTATCAGGACAAGGGCGTGAAGCTCACCACCCAGCGCACCAGCAAGGTTGCTGATATGGCACACAAGCCTATCGCTGCCGGCAACCTCTTTATCGGACAGTTTGATGCTACCGATGCCCTTTTCGATGCAATGAAGGCAACAAAGTTCGGTCATCCATTCAGCTTCAGCGCAAAGCCTGCTAAGTTAGAAGGATGGTATAAATATCAGGCTGGCAAAAAATTCACCGACAAGAATATGAAAGAACTTGACCGCCACGACTACGGAACCATTTATGCTGTGCTTTACGAGAACATCGATGAAAAGGGGAATGCCGTATTGCTCTACGGAGATAATGTACAGACCAGCAAACAGATAGTGGCACTGGCTCTGGTAGGTGAAACCCATGATGACAACGGAAAAGTTGCCATTGGAAACACGCGTGAATGGCATCACTTCAGCGTAGATTTCGAGTATAAGAAAACCATTGACCCAATCAAGTTGAAGAATGGTGGCTACAGTCTCACTATTGTCAGTTCATCAAGTTCAGATGGAGCTAACTTCCTGGGTGCCGTAGGTAGTACCCTTTGGATAGACAGTTTCAAGTTGATTTGCAAATAAGCTAAGGAGGAAAACATAGAATGAAGAAGATAACAATATTAGCTCTCCTGCTGACATGGGGCACTGCCTCATGGGCAGGAGAAAATGAGAATCAGGAAACAGAGGAGCAGAAGCAGGTAACAGAAAACAAGCGCACTCCATGGAACAAATATCTACACGGCTACCAGTATCAGGCTCGTGTGGCATATAATTTGGGAGGCACAGCCCCTATCGGTCTTCCAGCCACCATCCGTACACTACACAGCTATACCCTGCAACCTAACTTCAGTCTGGGTATCGATGCTTATCACCCACTTTCAGGCAAATGGGGGTTCGTTGGAGGTCTGCACTTTGAAAACAAGGGCATGAAGATTGATGCAGGCGTAAAAAACTATTATATGAGGATAGTTCGTGGAGGCGATGAGCTGAAAGGTATATTTACAGGCAACGTGGTTACGAAGGTAGACATGAGTCTTATCACAGTACCATTGCAGGCTACATACGACATTTGCGACAACCTCCGTTTCAAATTGGGTCCGTATGTTAGCTATGTAACATCAAAGAAGTTTGAGGGCTGGGCATACGATGGTTACCTCCGCCGCCAAGAGGAAGGTCATCCTAAGGGCGATCCTACCGGACAGAAGGTAAAGTTGGGTCATGATGAAGGAGAGCGTGGTGATTACGATTTCAGCGATGACATGCGCAACTGGCATATGGGCGTAGATTTCGGAATTGACTGGCGCTTGAACAACCGTTGGGGCCTCTGTGCTGATCTGAGCTGGGGCTTAAATGGTATCTTCAAGAAAGATTTCGAGACCATCGAGCAGACGATGTATCCTATCTACGGCAGCGTAGGTATCACGTATCAGCTGAAGTAACAGATAATATAATGTACGCGTACATTATTATATAAATAAAAATAGAAACAATATAATAATTTTTTATTAATACACAAAAAAGAGAAGAAAAATGAAAAAGTTTATTTATTTGATGGCCATGGTTTGCACCCTTGGCTTCTTCACCGCTTGTAGCAGCGATGATAACAATGACGAGAATGAATTTGTACGCAACGAGAAGATTGAAGGTACCTGGAAGGTACAGGAAGCAGGTTTTGATGCAAATGGCAATTCTACAGGTTCAGTTGTATTAAAGTGGGAAGGTTCTGATGATGCAACCATTACTATCCCAGGCTTGATGGATGAACCATATCCTGTAAAGGATGCCATCAAAATGGCTCCAATGCTGCTTAACAGCCAGCTCAGAAGCGTTCTGCAGGATGTAACCTTCAATGAGAAGGGTCAGATTTCTGCAACCTATAAGGAAGAGGCTGATGACAAGGACTGGAAGGTAGCTAACGATTACGCTACATACAAGGTGGTTAACGAGAATATGATTACCTTGTTCCTGAACACAGCCAAGATTACCGCAGACATCGATGATGCTCAGGAGAAGGCTATGGTAACCGGCATGTTGGATCAGTTTAAGACCGGTATTCCAGTACACGTATCTTATCCAGCAGCCAACAAGGTATATTTCTATGTTGACAAGGATTTCGTAGCTCCTATCATCGCCATGCTTGATGCCCAGGTTGACAAGATTCCTCCCACAGGCATGGACAAGGATGATTTGGCAAAATTCCTGATTTTGAAGACTGTTGTAAAACAGCTTCCTGCCATCATGGAAAAGACCACCAAATTCGAGGCAGGTATTGAGTTGATGAAGTAAAGCTGCAAAGGCTATAAGCTCCCGAAAGGCTGATAAATAATAAAATCCCCATTTATCCTTTGATGGATAGCTGGGGATTTTTTTGCTTTTTATAAGTTATTCTTCTTGTTTCCAAAAGCTGGATGGGTTCTTTCTCATATCCCAAATATCTACGAAATGAACTTCATCCATCTTTTCGAGATAATAATAAATCAACTTAAAATTATTCATGAAATTAGCGCCTCGCAGCTGGTATGGAAAATCAGGAGCACCATTAAAAGGCGGCCTTCCTTCTGGAAAGACCTCCAAAAAACTCTTGATCTTATCAATTTCCGTCATCCATCTACGAGCCGTTTTTCTACCATAAACCTCATAAGCTTCTTCAACATACTCATGAAGTTTCTGTTCGAAAAGAGGGTGAATGATTACTTTAGCCATGGGAAATCCTGATAAAGACGTTCTTTAAAATCATCGTATGGCTCCCACTTCGTTGGATCATCCGCAATGGTTTTACAATACTCAATGCTCTCCATCAAACTCTCCCAGGAGAAATGATTACCCAACTCCGGAATTTCATCTAAAACCTCTTTATGATTCTCGAAACCACTCATCGGCATAGGCACAGCATGCTCCACCACCGAAACACGATGAGTTGGCGTAGGCTCAGCTACCATATCCTCACCCTCATGCAAATCTATATGATATTTTTTTTCTTTCATAATAGTATGCTTTTAATGAACCTTGCAAATATACGAAGAAATATAATAATATGCAAGATTTTGAGGAATTATTTAATCATTCTTGAGGAATTTTCTATTTTCCAGGCACAAAAAAAAGATTGCATCAGCGGAAATACTTCCAACCAATGCAATCTTCAGTTTTCTTTAATCTAGAGGCTAAACACTTTCTTACGAGAAAATTCACGGAAGAAAAGAGCCTAGCGTCGGATTTACTTCACCTTTGCAACGATAGCCTTGAAAGCCTCTGGGTTGTTAACAGCGAGGTCAGCGAGAACCTTACGGTTAATCTCGATACCAGCCTTGTGAAGAGCACCCATCAACTGGCTGTAGCTCATACCATCGAGGCGAGCAGCAGCGTTGATACGCTGAATCCACAATGCGCGGAATGTGCGCTTCTTGTTACGACGATCGCGATAAGCGTAGGTAAGACCCTTCTCCCAAGTGTTCTTAGCTACTGTCCATACATTCTTGCGAGCTCCATAGTAACCCTTAGTGAGCTTCAAGATTCTTGTTCTTTTTGCTTTTGATGCAACGTGATTTACTGATCTTGGCATAATTTTTTTTCTTTAAAAGTTCGACTAAAAAGTTAATAATTAACGGAGGCAGAGCAAGTCGCGAACCTGCTTCAAGTTTGAACGGTCTACGAGAGTCTCGCCGAGGAGATTTCTCTTCTGCTTCTTTGTCTTCTTAGTCAAGATGTGACTGTGAAAAGCGTGATGACGCTTAATCTTACCTGTACCGGTGAAACGGAATCTCTTCTTTGCGCCGGAATTAGTCTTTACTTTTGGCATTTTTACTTTTAATTTTAAATTGTTATTTATTATAGCGATGGCAACGCATATACCAGGGCGTTACGCATCTTTTTTCTTAATTCTCTGTTCCTTCTGCGAGTTTCTTCAGGCTATCGCCGCCTTTAGCATTGGCGAGCAAGCCATTCTTCTCAGCATTAGCAGCGCGCTCTGCATCTGCAGCAGCCTTAGCTTCAGCCTCTCGCTTCTCACGGTCCATCTTCTGCTGGCTCTTCTTTGCAGTACCAGCCTTCTTAGGACTCATGTAGAGGAACATCTTCTTACCTTCAAGCTTTGGCATCTGCTCCACCTTTCCGTACTCTTCCAAATCATTGGCGAAACGGAGAAGAAGAACCTCACCCTGCTCCTTGAAGAGAATAGAGCGACCACGGAAGAAAACGTATGCACGAACCTTGTTACCCTCGTTGAGGAACTCCTTAGCGTGCTTGAGCTTGAACTGATAGTCGTGCTCATCAGTCTGAGGTCCGAAACGGATTTCCTTGGTCTCCACCTTTACCTGCTTCTGCTTCATTTCCTTTGCATGCTTCTTCTGCTGGTAAAGGAATTTAGAATAGTCAACTATACGGCAAACTGGTGGTTGCGCATTAGGAGATATCTCGACTAAGTCAAGCTCTTGCTGACGTGCCAACTCCAACGCCTTACGTGCTGGCATCACTTCTGCTCCACCATCACTCACTACTCTCACGTCGCGTGCACGAATCTGGTCGTTTACGCGGTACTGATTTTTCATTTTGTCATTTTTCATTAACTATTCGATATATTCTTTTTTGTCTTTTTGATTAAACGGCTGCAAAGTTACGATTATTTTGTGAAACCACCAAATTTTCAGTGGGTTATTTTAAAAAAATCCGCAGATTTCCAAAGAAACCTGCGGATTTATATCTCATTTTTACTCTTCAGCGGCCTTCAATTGCTCTACAACCTCGGCATTGATACGCTGAGCGAACTCTTCCATGCTCATGGTAGCCTGTTCGCCACCACCCTGCTTACGCATAGATACCAAGCCCTCGGCACTCTCCTTCTCACCTACGATGACCATGTAAGGAACACGCTTCAACTCGTTGTCGCGAATCTTGCGGCCAATCTTCTCGTTACGGTCATCAACGAGAGCACGTACACCCTGCTTGTCAAGATACTGACGTACCTTCTGGGCATAGTCGTTGAACTTCTCAGAGATAGGAAGAATTGCAACCTGGTCTGGAGTCAACCACAATGGGAAGTGACCGGCGGTATGCTCGATGAGAACGGCTGTGAATCGCTCCAATGAACCGAATGGTGCACGGTGAATCATCACAGGAGTCTTCTTAGAGTTATCCTCAGCGGTATATTCCAGCTTGAAACGCTCTGGCAAGTTGTAATCCACCTGGATGGTACCCAACTGCCAACGACGACCGATGGCATCCTTTACCATGAAGTCGAGCTTAGGACCATAGAAGGCAGCCTCGCCAACCTCCTCGCGTGTCTCAAGCCCCTTCTCCTTGCAAGCCTCGCGGATAGCATTCTCGCTCTCTTCCCAAATCTCATCAGTACCGATATACTTCTCTGTATCCTTAGGATCGCGGAGAGAAATCTGTGCCTCGTAGTTCTCGAAACCGAAGATCTTGAATACCTTCAGGATTACGTCGATTACATTCTCGAATTCCGACTTCACCTGATCTGAACGAACGAAGATATGTGCATCATCCTGTGTAAAGGTACGAACACGGGTAAGACCGTGGAGCTCACCGCTCTTCTCATAGCGGAACACGGTACCGAACTCTCCGATACGCAGAGGAAGATCCTTGTAAGAACGAGGCTTACGCGCATAAACTTCGCAGTGGTGAGGACAGTTCATTGGCTTCAGCATATACTCCTCATCCTCCTCTGGAGTATGGATAGGCTGGAATGCATCCTTGCCATAGTGAGCATAGTGACCAGAAGTAACATAGAGACTCTTGCCGCCAATACCTGGGCAGATAACTTCCTGGTAGTTGTAAGGCTTTTGGAGAGTACGGAGCAGATTCTGCAAGCGAAGGCGAAGTGCAGTACCCTTTGGCAACCAGATAGGAAGACCCTTACCTACACGCTCAGAGAACATGAAGAGTTCCATCTCCTTACCGATCTTACGGTGGTCACGCTTCTTAGCCTCTTCGAGAATTACCAAATACTCGTCGAGCATCTTCTTCTTAGGGAAGCTGATACCGTAGATACGAGTCATCTGCTCGCGCTTGGCATCACCGCGCCAGAAAGCACCTGCCACACTTGTAATCTTCACTGCCTTGATAAGACCAGTGTTCATCAAGTGAGGACCACGGCAAAGGTCGGTGAAATTGCCCTGGGTATATGTGGTGATGGTACCATCCTCCAAGTCCTGCTCAATATGCTCGCACTTGTAAGTCTGACCGTCAGCCTTGAACTCAGCGAGAGCATCAGCCTTAGACACCTCCTTGCGAACCACAGGTTCGTTCTTTTTGGCAAGTTCCATCATCTTAGCCTCAATCTTGGCGAAATCATTCTCTGAGATCACCTGACCCTCGGCTGGCATTACGTCGTAGAAGAAACCACTCTCTACGGCTGGACCGAAACCGAACTGGATGCCTGGGTAAAGCTCCTTAAGAGCTTCAGCCAACAAGTGGGCAGATGTATGCCAGAATGTGTGCTTACCCTGCTCATCCTCAAACTTATAGAGTTCTACATTTGCATCCTCATTGATAGGACGATTCAACTCTACTGTTTCACCATTAACACCGCAAGATACAACGTTGCGAGCGAGAGCCGGTGAGATACTCTCGGCGATTTGTAAGCCAGTTACGCCCTGTTCATACTCACGAACAGATCCGTCTGGGAATGTGATTTTTACCATAACAACTTAGTATTTTTATTAAATCGAGTGCAAAAGTACGATTTCTTTTTGTAACAAGCGAATAAAAATGCATTTATTTTGCTAAACTTTGCTAATACCTCTTTATATTAAGGGCTTTTAAGACGAAAATGCTGACATATTGAAGTTTTCATCTGCTTTTCTACCCATATTCCGTAACACTTTGTAAAATTCAGATACATTTTTAGTCAATAAGTTTTGGAGAAACAAATATTTTCATTATCTTTGCATCCGATAACGTGACAAAATGTAAAGAAACAAAGAAAATGGCAAAACCAAAGATTCTCATCATCTATACCGGTGGTACCATCGGTATGGGAAAGGACCCGATGACAGGTGTATTGGAACCCCTTGATTTTAATCACCTCGTTTCTTCCATGCCCGAATTCAAGCTCATTCAGGCAGAAATCGATGTACGAAAATTCGACCCACCTATCGATTCCAGCGACATGGATCCAATGCGCTGGGCAGAAATCGTAAGCATGATATCCAACAACTACAACGACTATGACGGATTCGTAATTCTTCATGGCACCGATACAATGGCTTACACTTCATCTGCCTTGTCCTTTATGCTTGAGAATCTGACCAAGCCTGTAATATTGACAGGTAGCCAGTTGCCTATCGGTGAATTGCGAACCGACGGCAAGGAGAATCTGATGACAGCCATAGAGATTGCTTCTGCCAAGAATGCCGAAGGACGCCCTATGGTGCCCGAGGTATGCATCTTCTTCAACGGCAAGCTGATTCGCGGTAACCGTGCCATCAAGATCAATGCCGAGGGATTTCATGCTTTCGAATCATTCAACTACCCTCACCTCTGCGATGTAGGAATCAATTTCCAATATCACGACCATCATATTCTTAAGCCGGATTACAGAAAGCCAATGGTTCCACATCTGAAGCTCGATCCAAACGTCATCGTGTTCAGTCTCTTCCCAGGTATCCAGGATAACATTGTGCGCCACGTGATGGAATCACCAGACCTCCGCGGTATCGTGATGCGTACTTTCGGTTCGGGCAATGCTCCTCACACGCCATGGATTATGCGTCTTCTGGATCAGGCTGCCCATCGCGGAGTAAACATCGTGAATATCAGCCAATGTCTTACGGGCAGTGTAGAGATGGAACGCTACGGAGCCGGCTTCCAGTTGAAAACTGCTCATGTGATAAGCGGATACGATTCTACTGTAGAGGCTATGGTCACCAAGATGATGTATCTGCAGGGAAGATATGCAGACAACAAAAAGGTAAGAGAAAAACTGACTGAATCTCTGGCTGGTGAAATATCTATATAATATAAGGTGAAATTTTCATCCATATAATGAAGCAATAAAGTAAATGACAGTCTCCCGATAGTGTATACGATAAAACTACAGATTGGCAAACTGTCATTTACTCGCTCATTATAAGTCATTTAGCGAAACAAAGAAAATTACCCTACAAAACTGAATAGTATTGCAGGAAATATGCAGGAAACATTTAACGTAGGTTAAATATCGATAGTTTTTTGGCAAAAAAACTTGTTGCGTTTCATTTTTTGTGTAACTTTGCAGCGTAGAAAAAAAAAGATCAGTATCCTTAATAGATACCAATCCGTAATATAATTAATAAATCAACAAAACCTACAAATTATGAACATTAACAAGGTAAAGAAGTATGGTGAGTTCGTAGAAATTGCGGCTCCTGTAGAAAGAACAACAGCTGAAGAGTATCCAACAGTATTAGGTGGAGAAATTTGGTACAACTAAGAACTTCCTGCTAAGGATTCCTATCCTTTGTATCAGATAGTTTTCCTTTAGCAGAACAGAAGCAAAAGGCTATTTTTATTTGATTCAGAACATCTTATAATTTTTAGCAGACACATTATTAGCTCAATGATAAAGGCTCAATCCTCGAATAAAATCGGGAACTGAGCCTTTATTGTGTTTATATCTTACCATCAAGATATACGGAATCGGATATTAGTGCTTACCACAGCAACCGCCCTCTCCGTGATGATGCTCGTGCTTGATGCCACCCTCTACAGCCTGATGCTGGTCGCGGAGCAGATCGTTCACGGTCTTCACTGGGTTGAATGTACCGAGAGGAACCTCTACGAATACTGTATTCCAGTCACTCATCGCACCATTCCAGAGACCTGGCAACTCGAGTGCCTTCAAATCCTTACCATTCTTACTCTTGCTGGAGATGAAACCGGTAGATGGATCAACAAACTTAGGAAGATCGAAGGCATTGCCCTGATAATCCTTGGTAGCGCAGACGAGATCTACTGGGTTGAAGTGTGTTCCCTCGGTAAACATCTTCATATACTCCTCGTTATTCTTGTCAATCTGAGAGCTCTCCAAAATCTGAAGGCTTACGGTACCATCCTGGTTATAAGTAAGGAATGGACCACCACCTGGCTCGCCCACGTTCTTAACGACACCGCAGACACGCATAGGACGGTTCAACTTCTTACGCAGATAGATAACCAGTTCGGCATCCTCCAGCTCCTTGATATCAGCCTTGCGGCAGCAGAGGTCGCGCTGAACGAAGCGGATAATCTCCTCCAGCTTCTCATGGTTGTACTGACCGGAATCTAAAACCTTCAGATAATTGAAAGCCTGCTTCTGCAGAGTAACCAATACACCTGCTATCACCTGCTTCCAGGTAACAGTCTCAGCCTTCAGGCGATCAGGAACCACATTGTCAATATTCTTGATGAATACCACATCAGCATCAATCTCGTTGAGATTCTCGATGAGCGCGCCATGACCGCCCGGACGGAACAGCAATGAGCCATCCTCGTTACGGAAAGGAGTATTGTCTGGATTGGCAGCGATGGTATCGGTGCTAGGCTTCTGCTCTGAGAATGAGATGTTATACTTGATGCCGTAACGCTGTGCATACTTATCTACCTTCTCGGCTACCATTTGCTTGAAGAGTTCCAGGTGGTCGTGAGAAACGGTGAAATGAACGTTTGCCTCGCCGTTGCTGCTAGCATAGAGCGCAGCCTCAACCAGGTGCTCCTCCATTGGAGTGCGAACCTCGTCCTCATACTCGTGGAACTGGAGTAATCCCTTAGGCAACTGTCCGTAGTTCAATCCCTCTGGCTTGAGGAGATTAGCCACGATAGCCTTGTAATCACCCTTCTTGATAAGGCACATAATGCCCTTCTCGTTGTTTACATGGCACTTATCACAGAGTGCCTTGCGGAAAGCAAACTTCTTGATATTCTCGAAGAATTGTTTTTCGAAGTCAGTAGTAGGAACATCGTATGGAGCATCGAGGAATGCAAACATGTTCTTGAACATGCGGCTTGCCGCACCTGAAGCAGGTACGAACTTCACAATCTTGTGACCCTCAGCCTTGTAGTCGTTCCACGCCTTCTCGTAGTCCTCTACTTCCTGAGCTGTAGGAGCCATGATACCCTTACCGATGGCAGCCGCACCCTCGAGCTTGAGGAATGGGAAACCATTCTTGATTTGTTCCAACTGGTGTTCAATCTGCTGCTCGGAGATACCGCGAGCAGAGATTTGGTTTAGATCTTGCTGATTCATAATACCATATTTATGTTAAATTTACACTATATGTGCTACAAAGATAATAGTTTTTTCTGATAATCAGAAATATTTCCGCTTTTTTTTGTACCTTTGCATTGAAAATTTAACGAAGTAGGCGTTTTTTAACGCCGAATCGCCATTGTTTGTCAAATTTAAAATAGAATATTGCGACATGGTTAGTAAATTATCAAAAGAGCACGACAGAAGGTCGGGGCTATCACATTACCTCTATGGGGTATCTACATTATTTTTAAGTGGTGTAGGAATTGGCGGTTTATCGCCATTAGTAACAAACCAAGAATTGAACATATACAATTTACTTTGTTTGTTCATTGGAACGCTATCTGCAATTATCATTGCATATTGCGCTAATAGAATTATGAAGTATAACGATAAATAATATTATTATGGATGGATTAATGTTTATTTTTTCGCTGGGGCTAATTATTAGCAGCAGCTTTGCCATCTGGCTCAATACCAAATCTGGTCAGAAATGGATAGACGAGTTATAACAACTCAATAATATATCATCAGCAGGAGGGAACGACAATGAACGAAACACCTTTTAAATTCACATCCGAAGAAAAGGAACAGACACTCCAAATCCTGGAGCGCCTGAGAACCGCCGTGGGCGACACATTCAAACCAGGCGATGAGCAGCATCTGCGTGAAGACATACAGCATGCCTTCATCAACCATCAGATTAAGCGCAATGTCTTCGGAATGAATCCAATACTCGCTGCCCTGCAAACCGCAGAAATCGCAGTAAACGAGATAGGTCTGAAACGAGATGGCATCATCGCCATTCTGATGCAGACCAGCGTCATCGATGGCTATCAGACCATCGAAGAGATACAGAAAAAATACGGAGATAGCGTAGCCCACATTATCAGTGGTCTGCTTCGCATCCACGATTTATATAAGCGCAACCCTATCATAGAGAGCGAGAACTTCAGGAATCTGCTTATCTCATTCTCTGAGGATATGCGCGTCATCCTCATCATGATTGCCGACCGCGTGAATGTGATGAGACAGATACGCGATACCAAACAGGAAGAGGCAAAGCATGAAGTAAGCGAAGAGGCAAGCTACCTCTATGCCCCACTCGCCCACAAACTGGGACTCTACAAACTGAAGAGCGAACTGGAAGACCTCAGTCTGAAGTATCTCGAGCACGATGCCTACTATATGATAAAGGACAAGCTGAACGCCACCAAGGCTTCGCGCGATGCCTATATCGCCCGCTTCATCCAGCCAATCCAGGAAAAGCTCGATGCTGCCGGTCTGAAATATCACATGAAGGGCCGCACCAAGAGTATCCACTCCATCTGGCAGAAGATGAAAAAGCAGAAGTGCGCCTTCGAGGGTGTATACGATCTCTTTGCCATCCGTATTATCCTCGATGCACCAAGAGAGAAAGAGTATATGCAGTGCTGGCAGACCTTTGCCCTCATCACCGACATGTATCAGCCAAACCCAAAGCGTATGCGCGACTGGCTCAGCGTGCCTAAGAGCAACGGTTATGAAAGTCTGCATACCACCGTACTGGGTCCTGAAAACAAATGGGTAGAGGTACAGATTAGAACCGAACGCATGGACGATATTGCAGAGCACGGACTTGCTGCCCACTGGCGCTACAAGGGCATCAAGCAGGGAGAAGGCGGTATTGACGAATGGCTTGCCAATATCCGTGCTGCCCTGGAAAGCAACGATGATCTGCAGCTGATGGACCAGTTTACCACCGACCTGAAGGAAGACGAAGTATACGTGTTCACTCCAAAGGGCGACCTGCTGAACTTCCAGAAGGGAGCCACGGTACTCGACTTTGCCTACTATATCCACTCCCGCATCGGCAATACCTGTGTGGGCGGAAAGATTAACGGAAGAGCCGTCACCTTCCGACAGGAACTCCATTCGGGAGACCAGGTAGAAATCCTCACACAGAGCAACCAGAAGCCACGCCGAGAATGGCTCAACATCGTGCAGACATCCAAGGCTAAAGCCAAGATTCGTCTAGCGCTGAAGGAAACCCAGAAGAAGGACGGTCTCTATGCCAAGGAACTTCTGGAGCGCCGATTCAAGAACAGGAAACTGGATATTGATGAGAGCATCATGGCGCGCATCATCAAGAAAATGGGATATAAGGAGAACTCAGACTTCTATAAGGATGTAGCCGAGGAGAAAATCGATGTGAACAGCATCATCGAGAGATACATAGAGGAGCGCGACCACGACCTGAACCTCGCCAATACCAACAAGCCTGCAGAAAGTGCAGAGAATTTTGAGTTTGAGAATCCTACTGAGGAATTGATGAAACAGAGCGATGACGTGCTGGTTATCGATGAGCATCTCAAGGGCATCGATTTCGAACTGGCTCATTGCTGCCATCCTATCTATGGTGATCCTATCTTCGGATTCGTTACCATCAGCAAGGGTATCAAGGTACATCGCATGGATTGTCCTAACGCCAAGGAACTGCGCCGCCGTTTCGGTTACCGCATCGTGAAGGCGAAATGGAGCGGCAAGGGAACATCCAAGTATGCCATCACGCTCCGCATCATCGGAAACGACGATATCGGTATCGTGAGCAACATCACCAACATCATTTCCAAGGAAGACAAACTCATCATGCGAGGCATCAACATCTCCTCAAAGGATGGTCTCTTCTCTGGCAATGTTACCGTAATGATTGATGATGCCGGCAAAACTGATGCACTCATCAAGAAACTGAGCGCCGTGAAGGGCGTTAAGCAGGTAACGAGAATATAATCCCGCAGATGGATATATTTTTAGTCCCACGGATTATTTTTTAGTTCCACAGATTTACACAGATTTTTTCTGAGTCTGTCTATCATAAAGAAAAGGTTCAACTCCAAACCAATGGAATTGAACCTTTTCTTTTATAGATAAATATCTCTTGATTCCTGATATCTGTGTAAATCTGTGAAATCTGTGGGACTTAAAATAATCCGTGGGACTTAAAATATTCAATCTGCGGGATTATTATTTCGACTTATTCAAGCGCTTGATTACAGAATAAGCATCATACAAGCCAAGCTCTCCTGCCTTCGAAAGATCCTGGATGGCAGTCTGCTTATTGCCACTCTTGGCTCGTGCAATACCTCTATTATAATAAGCCTCTGCAAGACGGTTATCAATTCTCAGGGCAATGGTATAGTCATCTATTGCCTTTGAAAGTTCGTTTCTGCCTGCATGAAGATTACCTCTATTATAATAGATGTAAGCATTGTTACTGTTCAGGCGGATGGCATCACTGAAATCAGCCTCGGCAGAATGGATATTAAGAACACCCTTGCCCTCAGCCTTATTAAATTCATCCATCTCAGCCTGACAGACAGCACGCTGCCAGTAAGCCAATGAGTTCTTGTCATCGAGCGAGATATAATAGGTGAAATCGCTGATGGCAGCCTCGAAATCACGAAGTACACTATGAGCGATGGCTCTGCGCATCAGGAGACGTTTCCTGGTTTCATTATCGCTCGCCACACTCAACTCAGCCGAGAGTTTATCAATCATTGAGAATATCTTCATAGAACCGTTCTCATCGAGCTGTTCCTTACTGCAAACGATATAAACCTTGTCAGCCTTGGTATGCTGATTGAGCGCATCCACCTCCTTATCATAAGCCTGTACTCCACTTACATTCTGACTGTTAGGGAAATAAGATAGCTGATACATCGGCAGGAAAGCGGTTTCTACCTGACGGTTCTGAACCTTACCACGATACTCACTCTTATAGTTGTGCTCATACTTCGGTTCGTCATCTACTACCAGCGAAGCAAACTTATTCGGATCTACCTCCGAACGCTTACGCATCTCCTTCTTGGTCTTTGTGCTCCATCTCGGCTGGATTCCGATATGCTTGTTCATCTGCGCCTTGAAGATACGGAATTCATCCATCTCTGCCTTTGCCGTCATGCCCAGGCGACGGTAACAGTTGGCACGGTTAGACAGACCGGTCCAGAAGTTAGGAAACTGGTTGATAACCGTAGTATAATCCCTGATGGCTGCTCTCAGATTACCGGTCTTGTCATGCAGGAGAGCGCGGTTGAAGATAGCCATGAAGTTCTGGGGTTCCATCTTGATGATGAAGTCGAAATCGGTGATAGCACGGTTATCATCACCCAACTGTACACGCATCAGGCCTCTATTATAATGTGCCAGGAAATTGTTCGGATCCAGATCGAGGGCATTGTCATAATCGCTCATCGCCCCTCTGAGGTTATTCAGATTGATACGCGCCAAGGCACGATTGATGTAACTGTTTACATTGTTTGGCTTGAAATGCAGACTCTTGGTCAGCGCCTCATCAGCCGTTTTCCATTCCTTTCTTGCCAGCGCCATATAGGCACGCGTAGTCCAGGCATCTCCATCATACGGATTGAGTTGCAGACTCTTGTCAAGCCATTTCTCTGCCTGCACGGTATCTTTCTGATGCAGATACACTTCAGCCTTGAGCGAATAAGCATTCGACCAGTCTTTCCATTTCCCTACGATGGTATCCAACTCCTGCTGTGCCGCCTCATACTTTTTGTTTTCCATCTGGCAGATAGCCCGATTAAACCAGTAGTTTCGGTTACGCGGTTCCAGTCTGATAGCCGCATTATAGTCAGCTATCGCATCATCAAACTTGTTTTGTCTGATGCGACAGATGGCTCTCAAGTCATAAATATCATTGATATAGGGATTGAGATGCAGCGCCTCACTGGCATCACTTTCGGCACCCGTAAAGTCATCCAGATTAAATTTTGCCACACTGCGGTAATACCAAGGCTCATACAGATAAGGCTTGGCACCGATAGCCAGATTGAAATACTTGATTGAAAGGACGAAATCCTCATAATACAAGGCACTCCGACCGGCCGTAACAAGTCGGTCTACACGGTATTGGGCAGAAGCCGAAATGGCGCCCATCACCATAAAAAGAACTAAGAGAATCTTCTTCATCTGTTCGTAACTCTCTGAAATAAAACCTATTGAATGTAGAATAAAAAAATATAGTAAGCCCAATCGTCACGATTACCATGAAGCTTACTATATTTTCGGAAGAACTATCGACGGATCTTGGTACGATAGGCAGCACGGAAGTTGCCCTTGATGATACCCTTGAGCTTTCCTGCTATCATGTTCTTGCGAAGAGGAGACACACGGTCAACAAACATAGTACCCTCCAAATGGTCGAATTCATGCTGCATCACGCGAGCCAAATACCCCTCTATCCACTCATCATGTTCATTAAAATCCTCATCCATATACTTCACATGGATGCGTGTAGGACGAACCACCTTCTCATTGATACCAGGAATAGAAAGACATCCCTCCTCAGAAGAGTCGGTATTTTCCTCATCACGCTCCAGAATATGGGCATTGATGAAAGCATGACGGAATCCCTTGTACTCGGGCATATCCTCGCTGAGCACATCCAGGTCGATAACCACCAGGCGGATAGGCAAGCCAATCTGAGGTGCAGCCAATCCGATGCCGTTGCTGGAATCAAGGGTTTCATACATATTATTAATCAACACCTTGAGATCTGGATAATCAGGGGTAATATCTTCAGCCACCTTTCTCAGCACTGGCTGACCATAAATATAAATCGGTAAAATCATTATCTTCTTGATTGCAAATAATCCTGTAATATGATGGTAGCACTTATCTCGTCTACCAATCCTTTATTTTCTTTTCTCACCTTCTTCTTTACACCCCCATCTATCATGGCTCTATGTGCCAGGACTGATGTAAATCTCTCGTCATAATATTCAATTGGAATTTCAGGATGAGCCTTTCGCCAACGGTTGTAGAAGTTTTCTACTCTTGCCAGGTTTTCACTTGGCTGCCCGTTAGGTTGCATCGGTTTTCCGATAACAATGCGCTCCACCTGTTCTTTCTGAATATAAGTTTCGATATAAGTGAAAAGTTCATGTGTAGAAACTGTGGCCAACCCATTGGCAATAATCTGCAATGGGTCGGTCACAGCCAGTCCGGTACGTTTTTTACCGTAATCTATAGATAAAATTCGCATTAATCTACGGATATCTTATCCTTAATATAATATCAGATTACTTCTTAAGGAGTAACCAAGCATCAGGATACTTACCAGCGCGAAGCTGATTGCGGCTCTTGACAGCAGCAGCCTTATCAGCAAATGTAGAAGCTACCACGCGGTACATGTTACGCTCTTTGTTCAGGGCAATCTGAGCATCGTAGCCAGCGCTCTTCAATGTACTAGCCAATCCCTCTGCGTTAGCCTTGAGAGAGAAAGAACCAACTACTACGCTATAGCTTGACAAGCCAGAACCAGAGATGAGAGAAACATCCTCAGAACGAACAGTAGCATTATCAACCTCTGTCTGCTCATCAGAAGGAGCCTGAGTCTCGAGAGGAGCTACAACTGGTTCCTGAGCAACAGGAGCCTGAGCAGCCTGCTGTTCCTGCTGCTGAGCCTTCTCATATGCCTTCTTGTATGCACTTTCCTTAGATGTACCACAACTTGCGAGCGCCAAAACTGCGCACATTCCCATGCTTAATACTGTAATTTTCTTCATAATTCTTATTCGTTTTATTGTTTATTATTGTTGTTCATTCAATATAAATTTCGCGTTATGCGTTTTTTACTCTGCGAAAATACAAAAAAATGCCCGAAAAACGAAGAATATGCCGCCTAAAGTTTGTTAAATAAGGCTATTAAAACATTTTTAATGAAAAATTAAGGCTAAAAGGCTTGTTTTTTAAAGAGAATTTAGTATATTTGCATTGTCAAATGAAAATGACAAGAAGATAATCGTTTAACGTTTAAAATTTATAGCATATGAAAACATTAGGTTACATTGGTGCTTTCCTCGGCGGTGCTATCGCCGGTACAGCACTCGGTTTGATTTTCGCTCCTGAGAAGGGTGAAGATACACGTAGTAAGATTGCAGGTGCAGTAGACGATTTCTGCAAAAAGCACGACATCAAGTTGAGCCGTAAGGACGTTGATGATCTGGTTGACGACATCAAGGACGCAGCTCCTGAGGTTTAATCATCACCTATCATGATGTTCTCCAACGATAAAAATGTAGAAACTATCGGGCAGCTCATTGAGGTGCTTAAACATTACATCGGGCTTCAGAGCGAATTTCTGAAGCTCGATGTTGTGGATAAGGTGGTACGCCTGCTTACCGTCATTACCATGACGGTGGTACTTCTGGGTTTACTTACGCTTACCCTCATTTACCTATCCTTTGGCGCTGCTTTTGCATTGGCAGACTTAATAGGTAGTCTGACTTTCGGATTCTGCATTGTTGCTGCAGTATACCTATTTATATTAATACTATTTGTAATTTTCCGCCATAAGTGGATTGAGAGACCATTGGTCAGATTTCTGGCAAGCCTCTTAATGGGAAAATAACCTCCTTTTCGCAACATGACAAATCATTCAGAAATCACAGAATATAATTCCTTAAATGATATACGACTCAAAAAAGAGGCGATACGCAAGGAAATTGATGCCGATGATGCCAAGATTCAGACTTTATGGAACTCGCTTTTCACAAAACCTGAAATCCTGTCACGCAATGCGAGTCCTAGCAAGCGACTGCAGAGTTTGCTGCAGGTGGGAGCAGGAGCATTCGACGGTGCACTGTTGGCTTGGAAACTTTACCGGAGATTCAAACCTCGGAAGAGATGAACCATATACCGTTTTGGGGAAAGGAAAGATGCCTTGAAAAAAGGTATTTTTTAGTCACCCAAAAGGGGATAAAAACAAAAAAGGGTCGCCGCTGCGACCCCAATACCTTGTTAACCTTAAATCTAATACTATGAAAAACACACATGCAAATATAGAAATAATCTATGATACTCGCAAGCTTTTCTTCAAAAAAGATTAAATAATTAACCTTAATTAATTCTTTAGCATAAAATCGAGTATTATTTTAACTATACTTTACTCATTATCCACGTATATTTCCATTTGATCGAAGCCAAATTCAAAGCCTTCGGGCAGCCTTTTATTCGCTTCATCGTGAAAACCTATCTGATGAGTCACATGGATAAAATAAGTATGTTTTGCTCCTATCCTGCGCGACACCTCAATAGCATCAGATACAAGCTGATGGCTGTGATGTGTTTTCTCAAATCTGAGTGCGTTAATTACGAGTGTTTCCACACCATCCAAACAAGCATATTCTTCATCACCCATAGATTTCAAATCAGTAATATAGGCAAACTTACCAAACCGATAGCCGAGAATAGGCATCTTATCGTGCATCACACGGATAGGAACAAACTCAATGTCTCCTATCTGATAATGCTCATGCGGATGAATGGTATGCAATTTGAGTCTAGGAGCTCCCGGATAGAGTTTTTCTGTATTCTTCGGAAAGCAGTAAGGCATCGTATGAGGCAGCCCCGCAGTAACGATTTCATCGCCATAGATATTAATATCACCAAAGATACAGAAAGGGCGTAAATCATCAATACCACCAACATGGTCATAATGGATATGCGTAATCAGGACGCCATCTATCTTCCTGAAAGGCACACGCAACAACTGCTGTCGGATATCAGGTCCGGTATCTATCAGAATACGGGTATTCTCCGTTTCTATCATTGCCGCACTGCGCAATCTTTTATCATGCGGATCCGTACTTCGGCACACCTCACAGTTACACCCCAACGAAGGAACACCGCCCGATGTGCCTGTACCTAATAAAGTTACCTTCATTAATTATCAAATATTTTTCTGAAAACAAACGAATTCTTTACTCTTCGTTCTTCACTTTTCACTTAACATTTACCTCCGGATGAATATCAATGCCAAACTTCTGCTTCACATCCTTCTGTATGGTCTCACAGAGTTTTACGATTTCCTCGCCCGTAGCACCGCCACGATTCACAAGCACCAGTGCCTGCTTGTCATGTACACCGGCTCTACCCAGACTCTTTCCTTTCCATCCACACTGATCAATCATCCAACCAGCCGGAATCTTTTCATGAGATTCATCGATGGTATAATGAGGCATACCCGGATAAAGAGCAGCCAGTTCTTCGTACTTAGCCTTCTCTACGATAGGATTCATAAAGAAACTGCCTGCATTACCCAACACCTTAGGATCAGGCAATTTTGCCTCTCTAATTTCTATGATGACATCACGAAGCTGCTGGGCTGTAGGCTCAGCAATACGCTTAGCCTCGAGCGCAGAACGGATATTACCATAATCCAGATCCGGACGGAAGGTCTTCTGCAAACGGTAAATCACATGCGTTACAAGATATTTATCCTTCCACTCATGCTTAAATTTACTCTGACGGTAGCTATACTCACAGTCGGCATTGTCAAATACCACTACCCTGCCCGTAGCTATCTCAACCGCTTCTACCTTATATATAATATCCTTGGCTTCCACACCATAGGCACCGATATTCTGAACCGCACTGGCACCTACTTCACCCGGAATAATACTCAGATTTTCAGCTCCATGAGAGCCATGCTCTACGGCATAAGCTACCACATCATCAAACACCTCGCCACTACCACAGGAAAGGAATACCCAATCCGGATTGCACAAAGCATCATCCCCCTCTGCAGCTGCCAAAGTCTTGTTGTCAAGAACCTCAATACCCATAATAGCCGAATGGAGTACTGTACCTGCATAATCACCGGTCAGCAAGAGATTGCTACCACCGCCCAAAATGAGCAGTGGCTGATCTGCCTCTGTCAACAAGCCCACTATCTGTCGGGCTTCCTCAACCGATTCATACTCCAGAAATCTGCTGCATTTAGCATCAATCCCGAATGTATTGTGAGCCAAAAGGCCATAGTTACGAATATCCTTCATATCTGGTTAAAACTATTACTACTAACTAAAAAGCTACATATTCAGTTTGATCAGTTCCCATTTTCCTCCAATCTTTTTGAAAGTAAGAGAGGTTTCCATACCATTGGCAATACCACGGATCACGAAGATTTTCTGGTTGCTCTCGGTATATTTCTGACCATAGATTATATTGTAAATCATGCCGTGAGGCAGTTGAGGCGCAAAGGCAGGCCATGTTTCCGGGTCTATATCGCCTGTCATCGTACTGAAATCATCATCAGGATCAGGACCGGTAAACTTCACCGGATTATGGATGTGGCGAGCCTGGAAAGCGGTATCAGTAGCAAAATGGCCGTAAAACTTCAGGAAACTTGCATTATTATTCTGATACATAGGCTTGTAGCAGATGCTAGTCATCATCCACTGACCATTGATGCGATTAAACACGAACTGCTGAACTGTCTTTTTACTATAGAACACCTTTTCTATTACTACATGATCGATAGTAGTATCCTTCATCAGTTTCATCTGTTTCTGATTATCAAAGATCAGCGTGTAATAATCCTGGCGCATGAAGAAATGCTCCATCTTCCAATGATTTTTTTCTATCTTCTTGGTCAGTTTCTTACCGTGATATACCGGCAGCGGGAAGACAATACGACTTTTCTGCAACTTTCTGTTAGCTGCAAAATTAAACACGAAATCATCAAAAAGCTCGTCAGCCGCCTTTGGCATCGGAGTCTCCTCTATCAGCTGTTCTGTAGAGTCCATCGCTTGGGTGTCGGCAATCACCGTATCAGATGAAGCCGAATCAATGGCAGGCGCAGGCTTCTTGTCTGTGCATCCCACAGACGTGAAACAAACGATGGTAAGCACCGCCATTAACACCGTTAATAAACAGAGTTTTTTCATAAACCTATTAAATTTCTCAAATTTTCCATGCAAAAGTACAACTTTCTTTTGAATTATTTCATCTTTTAAGCAAAAAATGTTATCTTTGCAGTCAAAAAAGATAAAAATATAGATATGTTATTAGAAAAAATAGACGAACTCTTGAAAGAAGTGAGCACTTTGACTGCCCAAAACGCAGAAGAAGTAGAGCAGCTTCGAATCAAGTATCTGAGCAAAAAGGGCGAGATTAACGCCCTTATGGCCGACTTCCGCACAGTGCCAGCCGACCAGAAGAAAGAGGTTGGTGTAAAAATCAACGAACTGAAGAACGCAGCCCTTGAGAAGATCAACGGACTGAAGGAGCAGATGGAAGAAGCCGAGGCATCAAGCGATGATATCGACTTGACCCGTACCGCCTACCCTGTAGCACTCGGTACCCGCCATCCACTCACCGTAGTGAAGAATCAGATTATCGACATATTCGCTCGCATGGGCTTTACCCTTTTCCAGGGTCCTGAGGTAGATGACGACAAGCACGTATTTACGATGCTCAACTTTGCTGCCGACCACCCAGCCCGCGATATGCAGGACACCTTTTTTATAGAGAAGACCAACAGCGACGACGTTACCAAAAATGTGCTTCTCCGCAGCCATACATCTAACGACGAGGCTCACTATATGGAAACCCATGAGCCACCTATCCGTGTGCTCTGCCCAGGCCGCGTTTACCGTAACGAGGCTATCAGCGCCCGCGCTCACTGTTTCTTCCATCAGGTAGAAGGTCTCTATGTAGATAAGAACGTAAGTTTCACCGACCTCAAGCAGGTGCTCCTTACCTTTGCCCGTGAGATGTTTGGTGCAGATACCAAGATTCGTCTCCGTCCTAGCTACTTCCCATTCACAGAGCCTAGTGCCGAGATGGATATCTCCTGCAACATCTGTGGCGGTAAGGGTTGCAACTTCTGCAAGCATACCGGATGGGTTGAGATTTTAGGTTGCGGTATGGTTGACCCTCATGATCTCGAGGCTTGTGGTATCGACAGCAATGTCTATACGGGGTATGCCTTCGGTATGGGTGTTGAGCGTATCACCAACTTGAAATATCGCGTGAGCGACCTTCGTCTCTTCTCTGAAAACGATACTCGTTTCTTGCGCGAGTTTGAGTCTGCGAAGTAAAAGATTCTCAACATATAAATTAATTTATGACTATGAAGAAAAATTTAACTAAACCTGTCATCGCAGTCCTGTTGGGCGCCTTGACATTCAGTTCTTGCATCGGCTCATTTGGCTTGACAAATTCCGTACTTGACTGGAACAAGAGAGCAACAGACAACAAGTTTGTAAACGAGATTATCTTCGTGCTTATCTCTCCAGCTTACGCAGTATGTTCATTTGCAGACCTTCTCGTTATCAACTCTATCGAGTTCTGGACAGGCGACAAGGTGATTGGTCAGGTAGGAACTACTAAGGACGTAATGGGTAAGGATGGTCGCATGTATGCCATCAAGACATTGAAGAATGGCTACGAGATTACCGACCCAGATGGTGAGAAATCATACTTTGTGTTCGACAAGAAGCACAAGAGTTGGTCATATAGCAAGGATGGCGATATCCGTGAGCTTTTCAGCTTCAACGAGGATGGCAGCATCCAGGCTTGCTTGCCAAGTGGCGAGAAGATCAACGTCCCAGCAGATGCCAATGGTTTATACCAGGTTCGCATGGCTATGAATGATGGTTTGTTCTATGCATTCAACAAGTAAATAATCATAACAATTCCAGCCCGATAAAAGTCTCTTTTTATCGGGCTTTTTCATAATCTCCTTTCTCTTTTCCTAAGCAAGTTCATATTTCTCCGTTCCCAACCAAGCTCTCCTTAAAATGTCCAAATGCAAAAAAGTGTTTAATACAAAACAAGAAAGTGCCTTCACCACCCTTCACCCGTAACTCTCTGATCATCAAAAGAATCGCCAAAAAGGTGAAGGGTGAAGGTTTGAAAACTCTTTTTTATATATACGCGTGAAGGGTTAGGGTAAAAACCGAAAAAAAGACCCTAGGGTCAAAAATCGGAAAAACCCTAAAATAAAGAATATAATATAAAGATTAAAAATACACCCTTCACCTTCACCTCCCAAAAATCACATCCAAAATTCTGTTCTGCATGCAACAGAAAATCATCTGCAGCAATCTGTGCCGGGATATATAATCAGGAGACAATTCTCTTTCGGAAATATCATTTTATCCTTCGGAGATATTTTCCTATTTATCGGAGATATTATTTTATCCTTCGGAGATAATTTTCTATTCTTCGGAAATATTTCTTCGAATTGCAAAATAAGGCATAAAAATATAATTTTCGCCAACTTTATTTCCCGAATCCACACAATTGTCACAAATCGCATAGTTATGAAACAGAAAAGAATGTATCTTTGCAGCATCAATCATAAAGGTTGATGTAGTTATGGTCTCGTCATGACTGCCCAATCGGGCTGACGCAAATGCATTACAACCAGTGACATTCATCAAAACTTGCAACCATCTACAATATTTTTCAGTTTTTCTCGTTAATAAAAGTATGAAAAATAGATTATTGATACTCACAATATGCCTCATCGCAACCATAAAGATGATGGCGCAGGAGTTTACCCTTCACGGCAAAGTGGTAGACGAGAACAACCAGCCCCTGGAGTTTGCCATCGTTTCGGTGGCTAGCCAGGGAAAGACTGCCGTTACTTCGCTCAAGGGAGACTATAGCCTCAAACTGCATTCTGCAGACAGCGTGGTAGTCAAATTCTCATATATCGGCTTCAAGACAAAAACAAAAGTGCTGAGAAGACCGCGAGGAAAACAAACCCTGCAGGTGGTACTTCGCGAAGCATCCACCACCCTCGATGAGGTGAATATCAAGGGAGAAAAAATACAGTCGGACCAGATACAGGAGCTGAAGACTAAGGACATGAAGATGACGCCATCTGCCAACGGAAATGGGGTGGAAAGTCTGGTTCAGCAACAGGCTGGCGTGAGTACCCATAACGAACTCTCTTCGCAATACAATGTACGTGGCGGTGCCTTCGATGAGAACTCCGTATACATCAACAACGTAGAAGTATTCCGCCCATTCCTGGTTCGCAGCGGACAGCAGGAAGGCCTCTCCGTCATCAACCCTTATATGGTAGATAAAATCGGTTTCTCAACCGGAGGATATGCTGCCAAATACGGAGACAAAATGAGTTCGGCTCTCGACATCACCTACAAAACCCTGAAAGCAAAAAGCAAGAAACCAGTGGTTGAAGGCAGTCTGGCTGCCAGTCTGCTGGGTGCTGACGCATACATCGGTCTGGGAACCCAGAAACTTTCATGGCTCAACAGCGTGCGCTACAAAACCACCTCTTACCTGCTCGGTTCGATGGAAACCAAAGGCGAATACAAGCCAAACTATCTGGACTATCAGACCTATCTGAGTTACCAGCCCAACAAACGCTGGAAGCTTGACTTCATAGGCTACATCTCTGATAATCACTACAATTTCGAACCGGAAGACCGAGAAACGAAGTTCGGAACAATGGAAAACGTAAAGAGCTTCAGAGTATATTTTGACGGTCAGGAAAAAGACCGCTTCCTCACCTACTTCGGTACACTCGGCATTACCCGCCAGTTTACCGCCAACACAAGTCTCTCGCTTCTGGGCAGCGCTTTCTACACCAAGGAACAGGAGAAATATGACATTCAGGGGCAATATTGGCTCGATGAGACCGAAACCTCAGAAAACCTGGGTGTAGGTACCTATTTCGAACATGCCCGAAACTATCTTACGGCTCGCGTGATGAGTGCCAAACTGATGCTCAAGCACAAGGTGAAGAAACATCAGATGGAGGCCGCAGTAAGTCTGAAGCGTGAACATATCGAGGAGAATTCAGTAGAATATGAGATGCGCGATTCTGCAGGATACAGTATTCCTCACAATGGCAAAGACCTCTATATGGTTTATTCACTGAAGGCTCGCAACGAACTGAATGCCAACCGAATGGAAGCTTATATCCAGGACACCTACCGTTTTTCGGGAGGAACAGCCGACAGTACCGGGAACGGACAAACACATTACACCCTGAACTATGGTATCAGAATGAGTCATTGGAACTTCAACAGAGAAACCATCGTGAGTCCTCGTCTGTCGCTCGCCATCATACCAGCCAACCACGAGAATACAACACTCCGTTTTGCGGCAGGTCTGTATTATCAGGCTCCATTCTTCAAGGAATTGAGAGATACATCTACGGTGAACGGCATAACCATCGCATCGCTGAACAAGAAAATCAAGAGCCAGCGAAGCATCCACTTCATCGCCGGCTACGACTATAGGTTCAAGATAGGAGACCAACGCTATAAATTCTCTGCCGAAGCCTATTACAAGGCTTTGAGTAATCTGGTTCCTTATTCGGTTAGTAACGTGAAGGTAGTTTATTACGGACAGAACGAATGCAGCGGTCATGCGGCAGGACTCGACTTCAAACTCTACGGAGAATTTGTTCCGGGTACTGATTCCTGGCTCAGTCTTTCGCTCATGGATACAAAGATGAAACTGGGTGGCAAGAGCATTCCTTTGCCTACCGACCAGCGTTATGCGGTAAACCTCTTCTTCACCGATTATTTCCCGGGCAGCAAGAAGTGGCGCATGTCTTTGAAACTCGCCTTTGCCGATGGTCTTCCTTTCGCAGCACCCCACAGAGAACTGGAGACCAACAGTTTCCGTGCCACTGCCTATCGCCGTGCCGATATCGGCATGAGCTATCAGCTGCTCGACAACAGCCGCCGGGAGAAGAAGACCTTCCTGAAGAATGTGATGCTGGGGGTAGATTGCCTCAACCTCTTCGGCATAGACAACGTAAACAGCTATTACTGGGTGACAGATGTAACCAGCCAGCAATACGCCGTACCTAATTATCTTACCGGCAGACAGCTCAATGCCCGCATTCTTTTGGAATTTTAGGACCAAATAATAGTGATTTTTCACATTATTCTAAATATTTAACCGTAGATAGTTCGCTATCTGCGGTTTTTTTCGTATCTTTGCGCCCGAATTATGCGATGACGGTTCGTCCGCTCATTTCATGGATTCAGGAAACCATTCTATAAAGAATAAAGAAATAATACATAATAATCAATTATGAGCAAACAAGTAGAAAAGATTAAGGAGCTGATCGCTAAGCGCGAACAGGCTCGTCTTGGCGGTGGCGAGAAGGCCATCGAGAAGCAGCATGCACGTGGCAAATATACCGCTCGTGAGCGTATCGAAATGTTGGTAGATGCCGGCAGTTTCGAGGAGTATGATATGTTCAAGTTGCATCGTTGCACTAACTTTGGCATGGAGAAGAAGCAGTACCTCGGTGATGGTGTTGTAGCTGGTAGCGCTACTATAGCTGGCCGTCTGGTTTACGTATATGCTCAGGACTTCACCGTAAATGGTGGTTCACTCTCTGAGACTATGGCACAGAAGATCTGCAAGGTAATGGATATGGCTATGACTATGGGTGCACCTGTTATCTGCATGAACGACTCAGGTGGTGCTCGTATTCAGGAAGGTATTTGCGCCCTCGCTGGTTATGGTGAGATTTTCGAGCGCAACATCCTCGCTTCTGGTGTCATCCCACAGATTTCTGCTATCATGGGCCCTTGCGCCGGTGGTGCCGTTTACTCTCCAGGTTTGACCGACTTCATCATCATGAAGGAGCAGACTTCTTACATGTTCCTGACTGGTCCTAAGGTTGTCAAGACCGTAACTGGTGAGGACATCGATGCAGAGCACCTCGGTGGTGCATCTGTTCACGCAACCAAGAGTGGTGTTACCCACTTCGCTGCTAAGACTGAGGAAGAGGCTATCGAGATGATCAAGAGCCTGCTCTCTTACATCCCTAGCAACAATACAGAAGAAGCTCCACGCGTAGAGTGCACAGACCCTATCGACCGCATGGACGATACTCTGAACGAGATTATCCCAGACGATCCTAACCAGGCATACGATATGTATAAGGTGATTGGTGCTGTAACCGATAACGGTGAGTTCTTCGAGGTTCAGCCTAAGTTCGCCAAGAACATCATCACTGGTTTCGCCCGCTTCAATGGTCAGAGCGTTGGTATCGTAGCTAACCAGCCAGCAGCTTACGCAGGTGTACTCGATGTAAACGCTAGCCGCAAGGCAGCACGCTTCGTTCGTTTCTGCGATGCCTTCAATATTCCTATCGTATCTCTCGTTGACGTACCAGGATTCTTGCCAGGTACAGGTCAGGAGTACAACGCAGTCATCCTCCACGGTGCACAGTTGCTCTACGCTTACGGCGAGGCTACCGTGCCAAAGATTACTATCACATTGCGTAAGAGCTATGGTGGTAGCCACATCGTGATGGGTTGCAAGCAGTTGCGTGCTGACTTGAACTTCGCTTGGCCATCTTCAGAGATTGCTGTAATGGGTGCCAGCGGTGCCGTTGCCGTTCTCTGTGGTAAGGAAGCTAAGGCTAAGAAGGAAGCTGGCGAGGATGTAAAGGCATTCCTGGCTGAGAAGGAGCAGGAGTATACTGACAAGTTTGCTAATCCATATCAGGCAGCTCAGTATGGTTACATCGATGATGTCATCGAGCCACGTAACACCCGTTTCCGCATCTGCCGTGGTTTGGCTCAGCTCGCTACCAAACGTCAGAGCTTGCCAGCTAAGAAGCATGGCTGTATGCCAATGTAATATAGAAATGTTGAATGTTGAGTGTAGAATGTTGAGTTATATACAGACTCAACATAACAGAAGGGCGCAAGCCTAATTCAACACTCAACAATCAACACTCAAAATTAAAGTAAAAACGAATGGATAAGAATATTTATGCTGCGATTGCCATGGCACTCTATGAGTACCAGGGCAATAACGTACACGACAAGGAGCCTGGCATCATCACTATCAAGCCACGTCAGACGATGTGGAACGCCAAGTTCTTGAGTTTAACAGCTAAACCATAATGTAATAGAAATGAAAGAGTTTAAATATACAATTGACGGAAAAGAATACAAGGTTCAGATTGACGCTGTTGAGGGTAACATCGCAAGCGTGAACGTGAATGGCGAAGCTTACAAGGTTGAGATGGAACAGGAGGCTGAGCCAGAGAAGAAGAAGGTTGTGCTCGGTCAGCCAGCTGCTGCATCTGATGATGCTGAGGCTACTCCAGCTGCCAACGTAAATACAGCCAACGCTGTAAAGGCTCCTCTCCCTGGTACTATCACCAGCATCGAGGTAGCTGTTGGTCAGGAGGTGAAGGCAGGTGATACTGTTGTCGTTCTCGAGGCTATGAAGATGCAGAACAACATCGAGGCTGAGAAGGATGGCAAGGTTACAGCTATCTGCGTTAAGCCTGGTCAGGCTGTGCTCGAAGAGGATGCACTCGTAGTTATCGAGTAATTCAAGAATTTTAGAATTAGAGAATTATACTTCCTGATTCGGGAATTTATAATTCGATAATTTATAAAGAATAATAAAGGTCGCAAGCTATGATTGCTTGCGACCTTTTTCTATATATCCTATCGTTCTGATAGATTTGATCCGTCCCATCAAATATGTACGAATCCCACAGGACCATTCAACCTCTGACCTTTCGTCCTGACATATTTCAAGAATTCAACTACCACAGGGTTCTTGGGCTTTCCGGCTGTTACCAAATAGAGGTTCCGGGCTGGCGGTGAAGGATATTTTCCCTTGGCAATGGCATCCATCAGTTCGTCCAGCGTATCATAGAATTTCTCTTCTGCATCCAGTTTCCCGTTTCCATTTACATCTATCGGCACGATGGCGATACCCTTCGTAGGCTTATGCGTCTTGTCGTTATAGGCGTAACCGATGTTGTTGAACCCGATGCCGTTCACGTCCTTCTGCAGGGTTTCGGCAACGCCCGGATCTCCGAACACTCCCGTTCCCTTCAGGTCTTCCTGCTTCTTTCCCAGAAACGCAGCCCAGGTCTCTGCGGCACCACAGGCATCACTTCGGGTGTAGACATTCATCTTCGTCTTTCCCTCCCATATCGCCGTAGCCTGCATTTGGCTCAATCCCGTCTTCAACAATTCCTTATATGCCGGATTATTGGCGTTGATGGTTGCCACTACCGCATCCTTTGCCACAGCATACGCCAGGGCACCTTTCTCCTTCTCCTGCGGCTTCAGTTCTCGGCTCACCATCGCAATATCTACCTGGTCGGCAAGAACATCGGTAATTCCCTTTCCTGCTCCACCAGCCGAGATATCGATATCTACATCAGGATGAAGGCGATGAAACTCATCTGCCCACTGTATCGCCAACGGATAAAGGGCGAAAGCACCCGACAGCGTAATGTAACCACTCAGCACCTGCTTGCCGTCAGCACCACGTTTCACCTCTCCCTTACTTCCGCAACTCGCTAACAGTAAGGAGGTTCCTATCACTATCATTCCTATGATTCTCTTTCTCATATCTATACCTTATTATATATAATACTAACTGGTTGCAAAGGTATAAAGATTATGCAAAAGGCGCAATACCACAATCGTACCATTCCCATATACCACATATAGGGTATGAAATTACCCCATATAAGGTATTGCCCAATAAGCAAAATCGTCGTACCTTTGCAAACGAAAATAAGAAGTATAAACGCTGAGGATTACACCTTATTATATATAGGGAGTATGAATCATAAAATATAGGAGATTTAGATATGACTACAAAGTTTGTTCACAACAATCATGCACAGCTCGACATCAAGAACTTGAATGTATATATCAATGGTGCACAAATCTTGAAAGATGTAAATGTAAGTATTCCTAAGGGAAAGATTACCTGCATCATCGGTCCTTCTGGCTGCGGCAAGTCTACCCTTCTCCGTACCTTCAACCGATTGAACGATCGCGTGGAAGGTTTGAAGATGAATGGAGAGGTGAATCTCGGTGACAACAACATTCTGGAGGCCAGCAGCAGCAAACTCTCTGAAGTGCGCCGCAACATCGGTCTTGTTCCTCAGCGTCCATGCCCTCTCCCTATGAGCATCTACGACAATGTGGCTTACGGTTGCCGCATCCATGGTATCCGCAACAAGAAGAAGTTGGACAGCATCGTAGAGCATTACTTGAAGGCTGTAGGTCTTTGGGAGGAAGTGAAGGAAAGATTGAAGAGTCCGGCTTCCAAGTTGAGTGGCGGTCAGCAGCAGCGCCTCTGCCTTGCACGCAGTCTTGCCGTAGAGCCAAGCTATCTCCTTGCAGATGAGAGTACTTCTGCCCTCGACCCTATCAGCAGCAAGAAGGTGGAGCAGCTCTTCACCGAACTGAAGAAGGATTACAGCATCGTGATGGTAACCCACACCCTTCGCCAGGCTCTCCGCATCGCCGACCACGTCATCTTCATGTATCTGGGTGAGGTGATTGAAGAAGGAAGCGCTGAGGAAGTGTTCCATCATCCTAAGCACGAACTGACTCAGGAGTATCTCAATGGCGCTTTCAGCTAAGGAGACGGGGCATACAGTTAAAAAGAATATAACAACATAAAATTTGAAAGAATATGGCACAGATTATTGTAAACGACGAAAAGCAGGAAGTGACTCTTCCTTTGACATTGGCAGAACTCATCAAGATTAACAAGGTGTTCCAGCCAGAGATGGTTACCATCCAGGTGAACGAGGACTTCGCTGAGAAAGAAGACTATGAGAAGATTCAGCTCAAGGACGGTGACCGGGTAGATTTCCTCTACTTCATGGGAGGCGGCGCCTGCTAAAAAAAGTAAACAAGTAGTACAATAAAAAACTTATTTGGCAGTTCTTATATAAGATTACGTCGGTCGTTAATGTACGTTTCTTGTATCGTTGACGCATCAAAATAAGTTACAGTATTCATCCATAAAAGAAATCAGAAACAAGATGATAGATTTAACAGAAGAACAGATAGAGAGATACAGCCGCCACATCCTCCTTCAGGATGTAGGACTCGAAGGTCAGGAGAAACTTCTCAATGCCAAGGTACTCATCGTAGGTGCCGGTGGCTTGGGCTCTCCAGTTGCCCTCTACCTCGCTGCAGCAGGTGTGGGACATATCGGCATCGTGGATGCTGACGTGGTAGACCTCAGTAACCTGCAGCGCCAGGTGATTCATCAGACCAAGGACCTGGGTACTCCAAAGGTGGAGAGCGCCAAGGAGAAGATGATTGCCATCAATCCGGATGTGGAAGTGACCACTTATCACGACTTCCTCGATTCTCACAATGCCGAGGAAATCATCAAGCCATGGGATTTCGTCATCGACGGAACAGACAACTTCCCTGTAAAGTTCCTCATCAATGATGCCTGCGTACGTCTGGGCAAAGCCTTCTCGCATGGCGGCATCCTGAGATTCCAGGGCCAGACTTTTACTCACTTGCCAGGTACGGCATGTTACCGCTGCTTCTTCAAGGAACCACCTCCAGCAGGCGCTGTTCCTACTTGTAGTCAGGCTGGCGTTCTGGGAGCCATCGCCGGTATGCTGGGAACCATCCAGGCAGCAGAGGCATTGAAGTACTTCCTCGGCGTGGGCGAACTGCTTACCGACCGATTGCTCACCTTCGATGCCAAGACGATGAACTTCCGCACCATCAAAGTGAAGAAGCGTGCATCCTGCGAAATCTGCGGCGACCACCCTACCATCGACCATCTCATCGATTATGAGCAGGCAGCCTGCGATTTGAAGCACCACTAAGATTTAGTGATTATTTATTAGTGATTATTTTTGCTATAGCTTATGAAGATTTACGACGACGTAATCAAAGTTATTATCGAGCAGGCTAAGAAGGACGCACCCATCGAGAGCTGCGGACTTTTGTTAGGCAAGGATGATGTGGTGACGGAAAGCTACTGGATGGAGAACATCGACCATAGCGAGGAGCATTTCGCCTTTGCTCCGAAAGACCAGTTTGCGGCTCTAAAATACGCCCGAAGCAAGGGCTTGAAGATTCTAGCCAACTGGCACAGTCACCCGGCATCGCCTTCCCGCCCATCGCAGGAAGACCTGAGACTGGCTAACGATCCCAACATCCGTTATGCCATCATCTCATTGCTCGACGGAAAGATTCACCTCAATTCCTTCAAGGTATTGAACGGAGAAGTGGTGGATAAGGAAGTTCACTTCGAAAGTGAATGATGGGAATTCATCAGATTCCCTTGAACATTTTTAAAACGATACAAGAACATGTACAGAATACCTTCTACATTAAATGGAGACTTGGACTATACCCAGTCGCTCATCGACCAATTCAAGGCGGGCGAGATTCAGGCAGGTCAGTTGAAGTCGAACCGTGTACCTATGGGCATCTACGAGCAGCGCAAGAACCAGCACTATATGTTGCGCCTTCGCTGTGCCGGCGGTCTCGTCACCCCAGAGCAGCTTGCCAAGATAGCCTTTGTGGGTCACCAGCTCTCCACTTCGCATCTCCACGTTACCACCCGACAGGAGATTCAGATTCACAATGTTGATATCGAAGATGCCATTCCGGCTCTGAAGAAGTTGGAAAAGGTGGGCATCTCCAGCGCTGGTGGCGGTGGAAACACCGTAAGAAACATGATGGTGGATGACCGGAGCGGACTCACCGCCGATGAGGAATTCGATGTCTATCCATACGTGGAGGAACTCACCTCCCGACTCATCGCCGAGAAAGATTCGTTCACGATGCCTAGAAAATACAAAGTTGCGATAGATACCAGTGTGGCTACAGCCAACTACTCCTACATCGCCGACCTGGGTCTGCAGGCACGAATCAAGGACGGACAGCGGGGATTCAGAGTGCTCATCGCCGGTAGTGCTGCCAGCAACGCCCACACCGGTTGGGAGGTATTCGACTTCCTTCCAGAGAAGGATCTCTACCGAGCAGCCAAAGCTCTGAAAAACTGGTTCCATAAATACGGAAACAGAAGAAACCGTCACAAGGCTCGCATGAGATACGTGTTCTACAAATACGGAACAGAAGAAGCCAAGCGATTGTATCTCGAAGAGTTTGAAGAACTTAAGAAAGATGGTTCAATCGATTTCGAGGCTCCGGCTTTGCCATTGGAACATCATAAACCGTCCTTTTCGCCTTTGGATGCTCCAACCGATTTTGAAACCTGGAAGCGCCGTTACGCCTACAAGCAGACCAATGCCGAGGGCTTGAAAGAGAACCTCTGGTATGCCTACATCCCATTGCGCCACGGCAACAACTCCACGGATTTCTTCGCAGAAGTAGCCGAATATCTGGGCAACTATGGCAACGATGTAATCCGCTTCACCAAGAAAGAGCAGATTCAGGTGCGAAATATCCCAGATGAATATCTCACCAACATCTACGCCTTCTTCAAGAAACTGGGCGTCTATCAGATAGATTATCCTGTGGTGGTTACCAACCTCACCTGCTGTACAGGAGCCGATACCTGCCGCCTCGGCATCTGTTTGCCAAAGGGTGCCATCGACGGCATCGCCAAGCAACTTCTCGATAGCGATCTGAACCTCGATGCCATTCCTGACTTTGAACTCCGCATGAATGGCTGTACCAACATCTGTGCGCTTGCTACCTGGGGAGATTTAGGATTCAGCGGACGTGTAGGACGCGTGGGCGATGATCCATATCCAGCCTACACCATCTGGCTTCCGGTAAAGGGCAAGCACGAAATCGACCTGCAGCAGGGTTATATCGCCGCAAAGAAGATTCCAGCATTTGTTGAAGATTATCTCCGTGATGTGATAGCCGAACAAGCCAACTATGCCGATTATTACGACTATGTGGCAAAGAGAGGCGTGAACATCGTGAAGGACCTGATTGCAAAATACAAGGAGGTGGCTCCTTATTCAGAAAAGCCTGATACCTTCTTCGATTTCGGCGATGACGAGAAGTTCTCGCTCATCAAATACGGTAAGGCTGAGTGCTCAGCCGGACTCTTCGACATCATCGAAATCGACCAGGATACCATCAGAGAGAAACTCAGAGAGATAGACAAGATATTGGGCGATGATAAGTCGCACACGGATCTCACGAATCTCACGGATATTGTGAACGAAGAGGACGCAAAGAAGATAGAGAAACTTCTCCACGACATCGTCTTCTCCGAGAACCGAATGCTTCTCGTTACCCGTGGCCTCGACCCTCGTACTGATGAAGATGTATATAATGGTTTCGAGAAGGAATTCATCGCTGCCGGCATCATCCCACAGAAGTTCAAGGTACTGACCGATAAGGCAAGAAACAACGAATCATTGATAGCAAAGAAACCGCTTATCGACGAGCTCGCCGATCTGCTCAACGATCTCTATCAGAACATGGATGATTCGCTCCAGTTCAAGCTCCCTGCTGATCAAAGTCCCACAGATAACACAGATTTAAAGGAAAAATCTGCGGAATCTGCGAAATCTGCGAGACAAAAAAACACAAGCGAGAATGAAGAAAAATCTGTGTCATCTGTGAAATCTGTGGGACAAAAAAACACAAGCGAGAATGAAGAAAAATCTGTGTCATCTGTGAAATCTGTGGGACAAAAAACCGGAAGCGAGAATGAACAAAAATCATCTGCGGGAGAACCAGAAGCAATCTCCCCTGATGTAAAGAAGGATTTCCGTGGCGTGATGTGTCCGATGAACTTCGTGAAGACAAAAATCGCTCTCACCCCAATGCAGAGCGGACAGATTCTGGAGATTCTCCTCGACGACGGTGCTCCTATCGAGAACGTACCGGGAAGCGTGAAGAACGAGGGCCACACCATCCTCTCTACCGAAAAAGTAGAAAACTACTGGAAGGTTCTCATCAAAAAGAAATAAAATTCAATCTATGTCTATATGGACTATCTTCCCATAACGATTAAAATCGTCTCCGCCAACATACTCATCGTTGGCGGAGGGAAGGTAGCGACCCACAAGGCTCAGATTCTCGCCCGCTTCACCGACAAGGCTACGGTGGTGGCACCTGAGATTACAGATGAGCTCAAGGCACTACCCTTCCAAACAAAAGAGAAGGCTTTCGAGCCTAGCGACCTGGATGGCGTACAGCTCCTCTTCGTCTGCACAGGCGACCACGAGTTGAACCATCACATCAAACAGCTCGCTGCCCAACGGCATATCCTGACCAGCGTCTGCGATGATCCGGCACAGTGCGACTTCATCTCGCCAGCCATCTATCGCAACGACAACCTCACCATTGCCGTGGGAAGCGATTCGAGGGATGTGAAACGAAGCATCCGAATAAGAAACAGAATAAAAGAGTTGATAGAAAATGATACATTACAAATCGATTGACCAAAGCCAGTTCGCTGAAGGAACCGACATCAAGGAGCAGGAAAGAGTCTTCGATGGTTTTCTACAAGATTCACTCTTGGAAATTCAAGGAAGTCATATCAACCAGACAAACAGAGCCCCCCATGAGGTTCATATCAACAAAACAAATGGAGCCGCTCAGAAGGTACATTTCAACAGCAACCAGCCCGATGAGGAAGTTCCTTATATCTTCCTGAAGACGTGCAATCGCAGCGAGATATACTACGGCGAAGGCGAAGTTCCCGATGAGGTAGCCCGCCATCTCTTCCGTGTGGTATCGGGCTTGGAATCAGCCATCGTTGGCGAAAGAGCCGTTCAGGGACAGGTGAAGGAAGCATACTATACAGCCAAGGCTCAGCGCCCATTGACCGCCGAACTCCATCGCCTATTCCAAAGCGCATTGCAGGTTGGCAAGCGGGTTCGCAACGAAACCGAGATTTCCCATGGTGCCGTATCCCACAGTCTTGCAGCCCTCGAGATTATCGAATCTTTGGGGAATGTAGATTTAAGAAACGCGAGAATCACGATTATCGGCGTGAACAAACTGACTGCCGACATTCTGAAGTTCCTCCAGAACAAGGGAGCCAGAATGGTATTCCTCGCCAACCGCAGCCAGATTAAGGCACATTACCTTGCCGATCCGCTCGGCATCAAGGTATATACGCTGGATGAGAAGCAGGAATTCCTGGCACATACTGATATCCTCATCAGTGCCACTTCAGCCCCTCATCTCATCATCCGCAAGGAAGACATCCCGGAGCAGAAACCCCTGCTCGCCATCGACCTCGCCTTCCCTCGCGACATCGATTCCCGCCTCAGCGAACTCCCCCACGTACAGCTCTACAACATCAGAGACGTGGAGAAGAAGGTACGTGAAAACATCGAAGTGAGAGGAGCCGAAGTAGAAAAAGCCGAAGCCATCATCGAAGAAGAGATTCTGGAGATGCAGGAGGCTTTGGAA
This sequence comes from Segatella sp., assembly GCF_977051555.1. Taxonomy (NCBI): domain Bacteria; kingdom Pseudomonadati; phylum Bacteroidota; class Bacteroidia; order Bacteroidales; family Prevotellaceae; genus Segatella; species Segatella sp. Next base: position 3,515 of record NZ_CDRSSE010000013.1, on the reverse strand, counting down.
AGGAGAAAGAAATATATATCATAATAGTTTTATTCATAAACTTAACCGACATTTTTAAAAGATGAATAAAAAGATTAAAGTCATTGCAAGAGGCAGTCGTCTCTCCCGACTGCAGGTAGAGGAGGTTTTCAAGAACTTCCCGGAACTCGCCTACGAGATCAAATACTTGGAATCTTACGGCGACAAGAACCAGCAGATTTCACTCCTGAACGGTGAAGCTCCTGCTGATATCTTTACGAGAGAACTTGACGATGCCATCCGCCAAGGAGATGCCGACATCGCCATCCATTCGGCGAAAGACCTGCCCTATCCTCTGCCTGAGGATATCGAAGTCATCGCCCTCTTCCCTGCTTTCGACACCACCGATTCGCTCGTAAGCAGAGACCACAAGAAACTGGCAGAACTCCCTGCCGGCAGTATCATCGGAACCAGCAGTCCGCTCCGCAAGAAAGGTTTAAACGAATTACGTCCCGACTTGACTATCAAAGGAATCCGCGGTTGTATTGAAGAAAGAGTTCAGCAGGTAAAAGATGGCAAATATGATGCAGCCATCGTTGCCACCTGTGCCCTGAAGCGACTCGGCATGGAGGATGAAATCGCCGAAGTGCTCCCTTTCCCAACCCATCCATTACAGGGTTTCCTTGCCATCACCGGAAAGAAAGGAAGTGCCTTGAAGCAGGCATTCGCTTCCAAGAGCATTCTCGATAAGCAAGGCACCGTATCCCTCGTAGGCTTCGGTCCCGGCGACCCGGACCTCCTTACCATCAAGGCAGCAAAAGCCATCGATGCCGCCGACATCATCTTCTACGATGACCTCATCGACGATTCCTATCTGGCAGATAAGAAAGCAGAGAAGATCTACGTAGGCAAGCGTGCCGGCTATCACCACAAGGAGCAGGCAGACATCAACCGTCTTCTGCTCGATGCAGCACGAGAGGGAAAGAACGTGGTTCGTCTGAAAGGTGGCGACCCGATGATCTTCGCCCATGGCAGCGAGGAAATCGAGTACCTGGAGAGTAATCTGATAAAAGTGAATGTCATCCCTGGCATCACCACAGCCTCAGCCCTTGCCGCATCCCAGAAAATCAGTCTCACCCATCGCGACTTCTCATCAAGTGTAGCTTTGGTAAGCGGTCATACTCCGCAGCCCGTAACTCCCGATGCAGAAACCCTGGTTTATTACATGGGTGCCAAACAGCTGCAGGTCATCGCAACCCAACTCATCGACAAGGAAGGCTGGGCATTCAACACCCCTGTGCTCCTCACCTACAACGTGAGCCGCCCAGACGAGCAGACCTTCGAGACCACCCTTTGGAATCTGAGAAACGGCGAGATGCAGAATCTCCCTACTCCTCTCATCGCCCTCATCGGCTACGTGGCAGGATTGAAGCATTATCAGGCATCGGATATCAAGCCAACCCTCTATACAGGTACTCTCCCAGCGATAGAAAAGCGCAAGGCAGATTACACATATACGCCGCTGATAGAGATTAGTTATCACCCAAGTTATTTTACGAAAATCCTCGAAGATAATTATTGTAAGCAATACGATGGAAAATGTTTTACCAAGTATTGTGAGTGGGATGAAAGTCAAGCTTTATATTATATCTTTACAAGTCAATATGGCGTTGAAGCAACACTTGAAGACTACGATTTGATATTCAAAGAGCAAGAAAAGCATGTGTTTATCTCCATTGGTGATACTACGACAGAGGCTTTACATAAGGCTGGCGTCAAAAATGTTATACAGGTAGAGCAAGACAATCGCTATGGGGTGATAGAATGGTTCAAAAAAGAGAAAGAGAGACTTGATGCTGCAAGACCACAATACGAGCATTCTCTTGAATTGTTTGAAAAGATGGATTTTGATAATTATGATTACGAGTTAGAAGAGTCCGTGACACGGTATGAAAATAGATTAGTTTTCTATCCTCATTCATCCCTATCACCAGAAGATATTCCTTTGGCTTTGCAGGAATTAGGTTTCGACGTGTTAAGCGCTGTTGCCTACAACAATGTGCTCCCGAAGAATCCGCGCCGTGTGAATCTCAACCATTTTAAGCGCATTGTCTTCACATCGCCTTCTACCATCGACAACTTCATCAAGTTGTATGGCAAGTTGCCTGAGAACACCGAGTTCATCACCCGTGGTCCTATCACGCAGGACCATCTGGAAGAAGTGATGAAAGTGAAGAACAAAAAGTAAAGAGTGAAAAAATCAAGTGTTAGAAGGGCGCAAGCCTAATTCAACATTCAACATTCAACATTCAACATTAAATAACCCCCGACATAGATATGAAAAGATTTAGAGAATTACGTAAAGACCAGGCTACTCGCGACAAGTACGCCGATGTATCATTGAGTGCCGCAGACTTCATCTACCCTTACTTCGTAGTAGAGGGCGAGAACCAGAAGGAGGAAATTTCCACCATGCCAGGCATCTATCGCTTCAGCATCGATACCCTCCTGAAGGACATCGAGGAAATCAAGAACCTCGGCATCAACAAGGTGCTCCTCTTCGGAGTGATTCCTGATGAGCAGAAGGATGAGCGAGGCAGCGCTGCCTATGCCGATGATGCCCTCATCGCTCGTGCCGTGAAAGCCATCAAGGCTGAGTTTGGCAAGGACATCATCGTCTTCACCGACGTCTGCCTCTGCGAATACACCAGTCATGGCCATTGCGGACTCCTGCATCATCACGATGTAGATAACGATTCCACCCTCCCATTGCTCGCCGAAGAAGCCTACGTTCATGCCAAGGCTGGCGCCGACTTCGTAGCACCATCAGCCATGATGGATGGACAGGTAGAAGCCATCAAGAACCGTCTTCGTGAAGGTGGACTCGACAAGCAGTGCAAGGTATTGGCATATTCTGCCAAATACGCCTCAGCCTTCTATGGTCCTTTCAGAGATGCAGCCGATTCAGCTCCAAGCTTTGGCGATAGAAAGAGCTACCAGATGGACTTCCGCACCCACGACCAGGGTCTCGATGAGATTGCAGCAGATATAGAAGAAGGAGCCGACTGGACGATGGTGAAGCCAGCGATGCCATATCTCGACATGATAGCCCGCGGCGTAGAGAAGTTCCCGAACATCCCGATGGTAGCCTATCAGGTAAGCGGCGAGTATTCGATGCTGAAGGCAGCCGCCAAGCTCGGCTATCTCGATGAGAGCCGTGTAGCATTCGAGAGCCTCATCGCCATCAAGCGTGCCGGCGCCCGCTACATCATCACCTATTATGCCAAGGAGATTATAGAAAAAGCAGCAGAATGGAATATTAAGATAGGATAACATGAAAGAAAGAAAAAACTCAGCCGCCGCTTTCGAGCAGGCGAAACAGATAATACCTGGCGGAGTAAACTCCCCAGTAAGAGCCCTGAAGAGCGTAGGAACCACCCCGCTCTTCGTCCGCGACGCCAAGGGTCCATACATCTACGATATCGATGACAACAAGTTTATCGATTTCTGCATGTCATGGGGCGTCTTTATTTTAGGTCATAACAACGACAAGGTGA
>NZ_CDRSSE010000012.1:0-72663 GCF_977051555.1 Segatella sp. | reverse complement strand
ATGATTTGACCATTATTTTGCTCCACTATTCCAGCTGCTGCTCCACTATTGTCATACAGATTCACATCTATGAGTTGTAGGTTCTTTATCACACCACGGTGATTTAATAACCCAAAAAGTTCAGTAGACTCTGCTGAAATGTTTAATCCCTTAATGCGGTGTCCCTGCCCATTAAATACGCCGGAGTAACCTGGCCATGTGCCTATCCGTGTCCATTCCTTACCCGTCAGGTCGATGTCGTCGGTGAGGGTGCAATTTATCGATTCGTCTTCTTGTGCGGCTTCGTTCCAAGCCAGCAGGCCCTTGGCGTTATAGACCATGTAGGTATTGGTGTTGCTGTCGTAGATGTAGCCCAAATCCTCAGCTGCGCCACTCTCGCCGCCGCCGTCAACCCAGTTGCCGATGGTGCAACCCTCTAACGTCAGGCCGGTGGCGTTCACCTTAACGGTGTAGGTATAGCGGTTGCCCGCCTCTAATACGACGTCGTTCTGCGGGCGGAAGTAGAAGGTGCCGCTGCCGAGTTTCACCTTGACGAACGGCCTGCCTGCCGCAACGGTCTGCGGGGCGGTCAGTGCCTCGTAGGTGTTGCCGCTTGCGTTGTAGGTCTTGATGGCGGTCGGGTTGCCGTTATCGGCAGACAGGCTCACGAGGCTCACCGTGGCTCCGGTGACACTCGTGAATCCCGTGCCGGGCTTCAGTTCGATTGCCACGCGTGCCGTGCGATGGGTAAATTCAAGAGTCGGGTTGTTAAATTCCACCTTCCGGTTCTCAGCGGCGATGAAGTCGCTGTTCTGGAAGTCTGCCAATATGCTCTGGTCTTCGGCCACCTTCACGGCAGGCATCTGTGTGATGTCGGCATTGTCGAAGGGCCACCATGCCGATACGGTAATCGGGTTGCGGCCGATCCAGTAGTACGGGTCGCTCTCGCGTGAGAGCATAGCGCTCTTGAAATCGGTAGAAGCCGTTACGGTGTATTCCTTTACCGCATCGCCCATCTTGAGTGCCACGGAAGTGACGCCCTGCCAGTCGCCGTCCACGGAGGCACGGGTTGATGGGGCTGCCTGCGGCGTTGCCTCCACGGACAGTCCGGTGGCATGGATGACTACGGGGTATTCACCTTTGGACAGACGGTTATCGTCAGCCAGTTCGTCCTGTGTGCAGGCGGCGAGGGCGAACAGCAGCGCGAGGACTGCGGGGATGAATAATCTATGTCTCATAATTCTTTATTCTTAATTATTAATATCTTACAGGTCAGCGCCCACTTCTCCACCGTCTATATCGTTCCACTTTGCAATGGTGGCTTCGCTGACTTCAAGGACTTTGTTGCGTACCTTGACGGTATAGGTATAGTTGTTGCCCGCCAGCAGTGCGCCATCGGGCATGGTGAGTGTGGCAGGATATTCCTGACCTTTGTAATTCACAACCAACGGCAGGGATGCAACTGTCTGCGGGAAGAGGATGACCGATGACGTGAGATTGCCGTCTGCCAGATTCATGGTCAGTTCTCCAGTCTGTGCCCCGTTGTCTGCGGTGGCAATACCGTCGGCCGAGTTGAACGTACCAGTGAGTAGCAATCCGTCCAGCGTGTAACGTTCAGGCTTGACCACGTTGAAATCCACACCGTCGCCCGCCTCGAAGGTAAGGGTTATCCGGCTCATGCGGTGGTGGAAGGAGTTGTCTTCACCGCCTTTGTAGGTTTTGTCGGTAAAGTTCACCACCGGGCTGTTTTTGTCTCCCGTGGCTCCTGAAGCAAAGAGGAAGTCGATGGCAGGCTGGTTTTGCTGCGCCGTGGCATCGGTCGTGGCTGTAAGGATGCCTCCCGCCGCGTTGTACGGATAGTAGGCGCGGAAAGTATGGGGCTTTGCATCTTCGATATAGATGACCTTTCCTTCTGCCTCAAATTTCCCGTTCTTCAGGATGAAAGGCACGTTGCCGTACTGGGTATCGTTGTCGATGTCGGTGATGCCGATACGGTCACCGTTGTCCCAAGTGGTTCCGCTGGCACGGGTCTTTACGCTGATACCACCAGTAAACTGCACGGCAACCTTACCATTTGCTGTTGTAGGAGCTGTATCTTCTGTACTGCATGAAGCCATTGCACCTGCTAAGAGTGCAAGGGCGAAAAACTTCGTCATCTTTTTCATATTATCAATATTTTAAAAGTTATTATTATTATTTGGTTTCTACTTCATTGTTGAGGTTCGTCCAACCGTTGATGGTAGCATCCAGATTCATCTTCGGCTGCATTTCTTCGTACTTGAACCTTAGCTCATACTTTCCTCCTACATTCATCTTAGGAGCAGTGATGTCAAACTCTTGCAAGGTCCCGTTAGGCAGCAAGAGGCGGAGATAAACATGAGAGGCGGGGCTTCCCTGTATGGTCGGCATCAGCCGAATGACTTCCGATTTCAGGGTTGATTCCGTAGCCAGGAGGGTAGGGAGTTCCACTTCCGTTGGATCTATGCTCGGCAAACCATAGTCGCCATCACCATTCTTCTGTGTAGGGAACAGACACCAGGCTGCATCTAATGCCTTGCCGCTCATTTCTGTACCTTTAGGTACATTCTCTATGATGATGGTCAGTTCGGCAAGCACGCTCCTGATAGGATTCTGCACTACATAGCTGCCTTCCTTGTTATCTATCTTCACATCGGCGACTCCGAAATAGGCATTATGGTTCACATCCTTAGGATTGGTCAAACCTATCAGAATATTGTTCCAATTGGTCAAAGCCCGGGTCTGTTCGCTGATAAAGAACGGTTCTGTAAGGTTGGTGGTAGTTAGGATGCGATAGGTTCCTTCCGGGAGTTGGAATCGCTGGCTTGCCACCTCCTGCGCACTACCATAATGTTTTTCCTCTACAAGCGAACCGTCATCGGCATTGAATATCCAGAGTTTCACGTCATTCACATCCGTACCTTGGTCGGCTTCATCTGCCCAAGTGAGCGATACCGACAAGCCTCCTTCTTCCTTACCATTATGAACATCATGGTCGCAACTTGCCAATAGGCATGGGACACATAACAGTACCCATAACCAAATGTCAAATCTTCTTTTTGCTTTCATTATTCTATATTGTTTTATGGGTTACGGATGATGATTGGTAAAAGGCAAGTTGATTCCTAATCTTATGCCACTTTCCCACAAGAAGTTGTTCTTATGCTGATATTCCGGCATTCCGTCCATACGTTCGCCAGTAAGACGGGTCAAACCGGAATAGATGCCAAGATTCAGAAGCGGGGTTAGCTGATAGCCCACCTGCAAGTCTGCACCATAACCAAAGTGGCAGTTGGTGGAACCTTTCATTACCTTTGCATCATCTGCCAAAGTCTGAACGTCTGCCTTGGTTGTCACCATATATATATGAGGTGAAGCTGCCAGATTCCATCGGCTGTCAGCAGTTTGAGGGAATAAGCCCAAGAGATTGATATTTACTCTTGCTCCGTATTGTCCCATACAGACATGGCTTTTCAGATTGGCATATTCCCAACTGTCCATGCCCAGGACACTAGCCTGATAAAGTGCACCGTCGCTACCCAACCAATAGTTACGTTCTACGCAACAGTCTTGTGCAGATAAGTTCATTTCTCCGTACTTGGCAGATAATTCTGCCGAGAATATGGAGTTGAAACGATAGCCACCATATAAGCCAGCAGCCCAACCGAGATGCGTCTTGTCGTGTCCGAAACTTGAGAAAGTAGAGAAGCCGAAAGGCATTCCTCCCTCAATACCGAGGTACCAGCCTTGTGAATTAGTCTTTCCATCTTCTTTTACTTCTGCTTTCGCAAAAGAAATTGGAAGTATAAAAGCAAGTGCTGTGATCAGTAATCGTTCTTTTCTAGTTAAATAATTTCTCATATTAATCTATTATGTTTTGATTATAATTTACAATATTTTAAATCCTTCATGATACAGATTGTAAAAATCCTGATGCAAAGATAAGGGTTTTATTTGAAAGTGGGGGGGGTAATATTTGTTTTTTCAGGTATGATTTTTTGGTTTTAGGTGTCTCATTCGTGGGCAATGCGACACCTTGTTTGTGTTTTTTAACGTTTTCAGGCTCTATTCAAGCCCAGAATCTGTGTAAATCTTTAGCCGGTGTCCGTCGGTTCAAGGTGTGTGGAGCCTGCATGCGAAAGTTCTGTACAAAAGAAAAAAATCCCCCATCCCCGCTTGAGGAAGCAGGATGGGGGATAGTTTCTTATTTCTTCTTGAGCCCCTTGTATGCAAGGAATGCTACAATAACAACGGCAAGGGCCAAGATGATGTAACCGAGCTCATGACTATACTTTAATGCCTGCTGATATACATCTTGAGTTGTTTTATAGTCTGTATATTGGTAAATACCCCAACCGATGGTTGCTAAAACAGTATTCCAGATGCCAGCACCGATTGTGGTATAGAGCAAGAATTTGCCTACATGCATACCTGCCAAACCGGCTGGGATGCTGATTAACTGGCGAACAGCTGGTACCAGGCGCCCAAAAATAGTGGATGCGGCTCCATGCTTGCGGAAATACTCTTCTGCAACTTCTACCTTTTGGCGGTCTATCAGGCACATATGTCCGATGCGGCTGTCGGCAAAACGGTAGATGATAGGGCGGCCTACCCATTTAGCTAAATAATAGTTGATAAGTGCACCGATATTGGCACCAATGGTGGCAAATACGATGACTAGGATAAACGACATTCCGCTATCAGGATCCATGGCTTTCCATGCTGCAGGTGGAACAACCACCTCTGATGGGAATGGGACGAATGAACTCTCGATAGCCATGAAAAGGGTTACTACCCAGTAATTTAAATTGTCGAGTATCCAAAGAAAAAGATCTGCAGTATTCATTTGTTATCTTGAATCTAAATAATATCTGTCTCAGCTGTTGAAACTGAGACAGATATAGGTGATTTATTTATTCTGTTTTGCCCATGTATCCTTCAAACCAACGGTTTTGTTGAATACTGGTTTTTCTGCAGTAGAATCAAGATCGGCCATGAAATAACCGATACGCTGGAACTGGAGATATTCACCTGGCTTCTTGCTGGCTGCATATTCCTCAACATAGCAGTTAGGATAGTCGTGGAAGCTATCCGGGTTGAGCAACTCGTGGAAATCACGTTCATCAGCAGATGGATTTTCTACCATAAAGAGACGGTCGTATTCGCGCACCTCTGCCTTTACGCAGTGATCTGCTGATACCCAATGCAATGTACCCTTAACCTTACGGTTGGCACCTTCCATGCCGCTCTTACTGATAGGATCGTATTCTGCCTGAATCTCAGTGATAACACCATTTTCGTCCTTTGTGCATCCAGTGCACTTAACGATGTAAGCATTCTTCAGACGAACTTCTTTACCCGGAGTCATACGGAAGAATTTTTTAGGAGCATCTTCCATAAAGTCAGCACGCTCTATCCAGAGATTCTTAGAGAATGTGATGGTGTGTGTGCCATCAGCTTCATTTTCTGGATTATTGATTGCTTCCATTTCCTCTGTTTCACCTTCCGGATAGTTGGTAATTACGAGTTTTACAGGATCAAGTACTGCACTCACACGGCATGCTTTCTTGTTCAAGTCTTCTCTAACAGATGCTTCGAGTAAGGCCATATCGTTGAGAGCATCGAACTTAGTATAACCGATACTGTCGATAAACATACGAATGCTCTCAGGAGAGTAACCGCGACGGCGCATTCCGCAAAGAGTAGGCATACGTGGATCGTCCCATCCGATAACCAGTTTCTCATCTACCAGCTGGTGAAGCTTACGCTTGCTCATTACTGTATAAGTGAGGTTCAACCGGTTGAACTCAATCTGACGTGGACGATTGTCGTTTAATACATCTGCAGTTCCGTCCTTCTCCTTCAAGAAGTCGATGAACTTATCGTAAAGCGGACGGTGAGGTACAAATTCCAATGTACAGATAGAGTGGGTTACCCCTTCAAAGTAGTCACTCTGTCCGTGAGCGAAATCATACATAGGATATGCATGCCATTTTGTTCCTGTACGGTGATGAGGAGTTTGGATGATACGATACATGATAGGATCGCGGAAATGCATATTTGGATTCGCCATATCGAGTTTTGCGCGAAGAACCATGCTGCCTTCTACGGCCTCAGGAGTATTCATCTTCTCAAACAAAGCAAGGCTTTCTTCGATTGGGCGATCACGATATGGGCTAGCAGTACCCGGTGAGGTAGGAGTACCCTTCTGCTGTGCAATTTCTTCAGCAGTTTGTTCATCTATATATGCATTGCCCTTCTTGATCATCCAGACAGCAAAATCCCAAAGCTTCTCAAAGTAGTCTGAAGCATAGTAGATATTGCCCCACTTGAATCCGAGCCACTGGATGTCTTGAAGAATATTTTCTACATATTCATTGTTTTCCTTGCTAGGATTAGTGTCATCAAAACGAAGATTGCAAACACCATTATATTTCTCTGCAACACCAAAGTCCATGCAGATAGCTTTGGCATGGCCGATATGCAGATAACCATTAGGCTCTGGCGGAAAACGAGTCTGGATTCGTCCTCCGTTTTTGCCTTCTTTGAGGTCTTCCTCAACTAACTGTTCTACGAAAGAGATACTTTTCTTCTCTTCCAAATTGTTTTCTTCATTAATTGCCATAATTCAATAAAAAGAATAATTTTTAAATTTATGGTGCAAAGATACAAATTTAATTGTAAGTACCGAAATTATCTGGCAGATAATTTTGTTTTGGGAGCGATAATTTGCTTTTGAAAGCAATAATTCACAAAATATGTTTTTAAACATATAAAAAGATTCGTTCGTTTCGAAAAATATGTCTATCTTTGCATCGTTATCCTGAATACAATCTTTTTACCTTAAATGAAACTAATACCAAAAATGAACGCCTTCGCTGTGAAGCGAGGGCGTTTTGCTTTTGTACCAGGTTCATATTCTATTACTTTTTGCGGAATGTTTCGTTCTTAATAATGATTGAACCTTCTTCTGTATCGAGTGTAGCCTGTTCCTGAACGTCGGCATCGAGCCCCTTGCGGCTCAGGATAATCACAGCTGCTTTACCTTCTGGCTTAGCTGGCAATTCCCACTTGTAAAATTCCTTATCAAGGCCTTTTACTTTAACAGAGAAATCACTGTTCAAAGTTACACTACGCTCTCCATCTGCGCTCTTATATTCACCGGCTGCGGCAGCCTGAAATGCAGAATCGGTTACAACAGTCTGTTCTGCCTGAGCTGGTGCAGGTGCTGGTGCTTTTTTCTCAGAACATGCTGTGAAAGCTATCAGACCCATAGCAAATGCAAGAATTGATAATTTCTTCATAATCTTTAAATTTTATATGTTAATAATAATGTTAATCTAAACCATTTTTATAAGCTAACTCTTTTTATACATTTGTTTATCTCAGTGGTATGCTATAGAAAGATAGTATTCCACTGGTACAAATGATTACCCATATAGAAACGAGCCCCGTAATGATAGGGACGCTTGCAAATCTGATGTCGTGGTTGGGCTTAAAACGTTCGGTATGCTTTCTTAAAAAATACTGAAATATATAATAATATAAGGTGGCATAGAAAAAACCAATGAGGGTACCAATCAGGATGTCGCCAAAATAGTGTACACCGAGATACATGCGGGAATAACTGGTTATCAATGCCCATAGGCATAAGAATATCGTGAGTTTGCTCCGGCGAACCAGATATTGTGCAAAGAAGGCCATGCTCCATGCATTGGCTGCATGAGAAGATGGAAAACCATATCTGCCACCCCGATATCCTTGAACAACATGTACCATCGGACTGATAGGATTATCAGGATTACTGGGACGCATTCTTGCTACTAATGGCTTCAGAATTCCTGATGCAGTCTGGTCTGAAAATAAGATAATCAGAGTGATAACAACTATGGTGCTCATCACAACCTTGACAGGAAAATTCTTTAGCAGTACAAAGATAAAACTGGCATAGAACGGAACCCATACAAAACGGTCTGAGAAAATCATCATGAAGTAATCCCAATACTCGTTGTGAAAACCATTGAAAAACAGAAAAATCTGCGTATCAATCTGTTCTATTTGATGAAGTAATTCTATCATAGTCTTTCTTTATGAAATTCTGTAATGTTCACTTTCTTGTTTCTGATAATCTGTTGCCCTGTCGTTAGGGCTATTTTGCACTCAAGTCATCGTACAACTTCTGAAGATAAGCCATGCCTCGTTTCAAGTTATAACCTTTTTTGCCTTTATCATAAACAACCTTTTGGGATTTGTTGTCGTAGATGATAGAGTTCTCCTCTGATACCATGCCGAAAGCATCGGGTACATCAAAGAATGCAAATTTAGGCGTAGCATCACTCAACATGTTCTTGCTGAACAAGAAGTCTTTGTGAGGAATGCCTAATTGTCCGAGCAGTGTAGCTGCTATATCTTGCTGACTTCCTATAAGCTTAACATTCATTGGGCGAGCTATTGCTCCACCGGTCATGATAAGTGGAATCTGATAGCGGCTGCGGTCAAAGTTGTCAAGATGTTCTTTGTATGCGCCAACATGATCGGCAACGAGTAATACCAAAGTATTTTTCCATCTAGGCAATTTGCTGTATTCACGCAGAAGATTACCAATGACACTATCAGTGTAAGCAAATGCATTTAAACGCTTGTCTTTCAGTCTGCTATATGGTACATCGAATGGCTCATGACTGCTTGATGTTTGGAAAACTCTCAGCATAGGCTGCTTGGCATTCTGTTCTTTCCTGAGGTCTGCAAGCAGCCGGTTGGCTACGATATGATCGTGTACTCCCCATTTGCTCAATTTGTCTTCTATCGGGAAATCACTATCTGAAATGATTCTCTCATAGCCCTGGGAAACCAGCCAAGAGCGTTGGTTGGCAAAATCAACATCACCACCATAATAATATGCATTGCCGTAATGCTTTGCTTTAGCCAAAGAACGTGCCAATGATGGTAATTGTGCAGATTTTGCCGGGTAGCGCATGATGCTGGTTGTAGGTTGTGCAGGATAACCGCTCAAAACAGCAACCAGACCACGATCCGTGCGGAAAGTGTTGGAATAGAATCTTGGGAAGAAAATTCCCTTTTTGGCTATTGAGTCCAAGCAGACAGCTACGTCTTTATGTGTTCCGACAGAAGGCATGATGTCATTGGCAAAGCTTTCCATAATAATAATAAGTATATCCGGCTTTCCGTTTTTCCGAGCTTCTTCATTCAGGAGTGGGTAGGTATTCTGGTCGCTTGAACTTACCATTTGTGCAAAGATCTTGTTAGCTTCTTCTTCTGACATGTATCGGTATTGCGATGCAAAATCTTCCTGATGGGTCAGTGATTCAAACAGGCTGAACATCGGATTGACGGCAGCATGATTCAAAAACGCATTTTGGCTGAAATATGCCTTTCCTGTATTTGTTGTAGATACAGTAAATCCTCCTCTGATAGGGATGAAGAGAAGGGCAGTAAGCAGCAACAGAATAAGAGAATGGCGCATACGATGATGCTCTATGTCAGAGTAGCGTGTCCTACGACCACTGCCGAAATCTCCAAAACCATAGTTGCTGTATCTGCTGGAATAGCGCTTCTGGGTATGAGGCATGCGGAGTGCGAACCAGACGGCTATGGTAAGCAGCACAGTGATGAGGAGAGCAAAAAAGATGTAAAGCCCTCCAACACTTGCAAGTGCATCCTTTGGCGAAGTAAAGAAATAATATAATGGAGTGCTATCTAGCGGGAAGTTCCAATATGGATATAATCCTGCATTCAGTACGAATGTAATGGAAACCAGGAAAGATGCCAGTATAAAATAAGCATTCAGAATGGGACGTATAATCTCCTTACGAAACCAGATCATTGCGATGAGCAACAAACCCGGTAGTGCGGTGAGGTAACCAGCCATAGAGAGGTCGAGTGATAAACCATACCACATTACTGTAGGCATTTCGCTCCAGATATTATCGATAGGTTGTGTAGCAGAAGCCTTTTCCAATATCATGAAAAATGGTTTCTGAATACTGAACAAAATGACAAACGTAAAATACGTTTTTATAAACCACAATATTTGCTTCATATCTATGCTTCTTGACTAATAATTATGATATACTCGGCTTTGAGCTTGAAAATTAATGCAAAAATAACCATTTTATTTCATATAAACGACTTTTTTGTGTTTATTTTTCAAAAAAGTGAGAAAAAATTTGGTCGTTCTAAATAAAAGTAGTACCTTTGTTGTAATAAATTTTATAACATAACTATGGCTAAGTACAATATTCAACCTAAAAAGGAAAAAATAGCAAGATATCAATCTATGCTGAGTGAAGAAACTAAGGACCGCCTTCGCGACGAGATAATCCGTGTTCTTGTTACTGAAAGAAAGTACAAGGACCCTGACTACAGTTCCAAGAAACTTGCAGAGGATTTGAATACTAACTCTCGCTATATTTCTGCTGTATGCGCAACTCGATTTCATAAGAATTATGCCGAGTTGGTGAATGATTATCGAGTAAACGATGCTATGTCTTTACTTACCGATAAGCGTTATGCAAGAATGAGTGTAGAAGGTATCAGCGAAATGGCTGGTTTCAATACTCGTCAGAGTTTCTATGCTAATTTCTTCAAGCGAATAGGCGTTACTCCTCGTCAATATCGTGCTAATCATTTTACGGGATTGGAGTAAGTTTAATTGTTAATAACTAGAACATGAAACAAAAAGGAGGGGGTATCATAAGTTAATGATTCACCCTCCTTTTTGTTTTTACAAACTATTGCGAGTTACCTCTTGAAGTAGTTTCTCAATGCCTGGTGGCGGATACTCCTGTTCAATCTGCGTATGGTCAGATTTCGTATCTGGCGAACTCGCTCGCGTTTGAGCCCCATATCTTCAGCAATTTCAGCCATCGTTTCTTTAGGAACACCTATACCATAGAATTTGGTGATGATTTCTTTCTCTCGTGGCAATAAATCTGCAATGCTTTCTGCCATCTTTTTCTTCATCATTTCTATATTCAGGGTATCATCTGCAATCTTTACATCCGGATCGTTTAATATGTCTAATAGGGTATACGGATTGTTTGCGCTTAGTGGCGCATCTACAGATACCGCCTTGTCTGCGTTTCTTGGGGCAAATTTCTTCTGGTCTTTCGGTAAACGATAAAGTCCTGATTGTTTATCGATGGCCTGTGATATAGCCTTGTGAACGAATGGACCGGCATAAGCCACAAAATCGGTGCCCCGGTCGGCTTGGAACTTTCTGGCTGCCATAAGCATTGCCAGAGTTCCTTCGCTAACCAAGTCATCAAACTCAACGCCTTTACCTTTATACTGGTTGGCTACTGATTTTACATAGTTTAAGTTCTCACTAACTATCTTGTTTATTTCTTTTTCTGTCATACTCAATAATTCTTTTTGCAAATATACATAGAATAATTCAAAAAAGCAAGTATTTTGCGCATTTTAACCAATCATTTTGGTTTCCACATATTATATATGTTCCTATGATTTGCATAAAGCTGCGTATGGACAGTATTCGCAACGATGCTTATCATCTGTAGGCCGGAATGGCTGGTCCTTGTCAAAGATGTTGGCGATGAGAACTTTCAGTTGTTTCATAAACTCTTCTTCGTATACATCTATGCTACTGATGAGTTCCTTGCCCATTTTTAATGTCGGATCATAATCTTCTGCTCCTGCATTTTGTATAAACAGCAAGCCTGGAGATACGGGCTCTTGAGCCGGATTCAGATTTCTGTTGTGGCTTACAATAATTGAGTAGAGCATAGATTGTAAATAATAATCTGTATGCTTGTTGAGCATGGATGGATCAAACACTTCGCTCAGTTCTCTTGGACGTGTTGTTGAAATACGTCCTGTTTTATAGTCTATTACGCGGATTCGTTCTGCAAGATTATTGCCATTTGCATTACCGTTAGCTGCAACAGCGTCCAGTCGGTCGATAAAACCTCCTATTGACAGAGATAAATTGCCGATACTTGTTTCTACTTCGACGTCAGTTTTTACAACCAGCTCTAATCCGAGTATGGTGAATGGAGCCTGGCGCATATCTATCGTGACAAGTTGCCGGATATATCTTGCTATTACTTCTTTATTGATCAGTTGCAGACCATTATATTTTGGACGATACCCTGCAGCGCTAACTTTAAAGAGTTCTTCTCTGAACGCCTGATCAACCAGGCGATAAATCAGAGATTCGTCTTTTAGGGCATGCTCTAATTGCTCTTTTGATACAACGATAGGACGAGTCAGTTTGAGTTCTCCTTTACCGTCGGTTGTCAGAGCATCGCTGCTTGCTAATCCCAGATAGAACAGTTCTGCTGCCCGATGGAATATATTTCCAAATACTTTGTTGTCTACTTCGTCCTCATCAATTTCATCTGGCTCAATCAGTCCTTCTACATATTTATAGTAGAATTGCTTTTCACATCTCAAATAGGTATTCAAAAATGTTGGCGTAAGCATTTTCAAATTCTTAAGCTGGCTGAGCGCATGCAGTTTTTTCTCTATTGGTTCATAAGTAGGACGCAGTGTGTTTTGTCCTGCGACCAAAGAAAAGCGCTCGATGTCATGATGGCTTTCTACCAGGAGTTGTAGCATAAAACGGCTCATCTCACCCGATTGGCCATCTTCTGTTGCGTTATTGTAACACAAAGTGATGTCGTGTGAGCGTTGGAGCAGACTGTGAAAATAATAGGCGTATATGGCTACTTTGTTATCAACCGTAGTCAAGCCGTATGCCTTTCTCAATGAATAGGGAATAAATGAAGCATCGTTCACACCTTTCGGCAGTTTCCCTTCGTTGCATGAGAGTACTAAGATATGCTCGAAATCTAGATTTCGAGTTTCCAATACACCCATTACCTGTATTCCTTCTGCAGGTTCACCATGGAAAGGAATACTTGTAGATTGGATGAGCTGTTGGATGAGTCGTTCCAGAGTGATGCAGTCTACTGCTAAGTCTCCTGTCTGGATGAGTTCTTGCAGACGGTTCAATAATGTATAGGTCCTGAAGAGCGATTCCTGGAATAAAGGATCGTCCTGTTCTTTACTATTCACACCTATTGTCTTCAAAATATCCAGCAGATACTGGATGAGTCTCAAGTTGTATTCATTTTCTGTTGCAGTCTCACCCAAATCTTTGAAAAGCAGTGACAAGCCTTCATCACCATCCATGCTTAGGAATTGGCGGGTAGGATAGAACTGCTTCTGCTCGTCAAGAGCGCTCAAGAGTTTGCTATAATTTTGAGAGATATAGCGTGTGTATGGATGACGGAGCACCATGAGCACATTATGTAAGCGATAGTTGTTACTATGCTTGGGGTGACCTACGCCCTGCAACTTGATGAGCTGTTGCAGCAAACTGTAGAATGGTGTCTGTTGAAGCGGATAGCCCAATGTTATATTATATGCTAACTTGTCGTTCTCAGAATAATCTGGTAACGACTTGATGTCTTCGTTTGTAGGAAGACTATGTATAACACTTTGCAACAATCCTTCATCGGCTAATACGATTGCTACTTTTTTTCCATATTTATAGCGTTTCTTTTCTTTAAGCCATTGGTTTACATAGCGGGCCTGAATGTTTTCTGTAGATGCCGAAATGTATGTAATGTCTTTATTGTTATCAAAGTTATGATAAATTTCACGAAGATCATGAGGAGGCATATCATTCAATTCGTTAGGATAATATTTGAGATATTCACGAATGTAGTGACCAGCCTCATGGTTGTTTTGTATATAATAGTCATCGTAGTCCCAATAGAAATGTGCTTTACCCTCTTTCATCAAGCGGTCGCAGAGTTTCCGTTCTACTACTTGCATCATATTAAAACCGACAAAGAGATATTTCTTGTGTTGGAATTTGATATTTTCATCATTTACAACTTTCCTGTATAGAGCCCCCTCATAAGCCAATCCTTGTTCTTCAAGACGCATGTTGAACTGCTTATAGATATCAAGAAAATGGCTCCATAATTGTAGAAATCTCTTTTTGAGTTCTGAGTTGTGATCATCGTTGAAATTGCTGAAAAATTTCTTAATCAGCGTTTTCTGTTCTTCTGTAAGATATGAGATGTCATCAAGTTCATGTATATTGCTAAGATTGGCAAAGAGTTTTTCAGCTTCTGCCATGTTTTTATCAATATCGTCAAAATCTGTGATAAGAAGTTGTCCCCATCCATAAAAATGGTCTAGGGTCTCATCAATACCAGTGCAGGCTACGAATGTTTTATGTAAATCGCAAACCAGTTTGATTGGATCTCCAACTTTCAATGTGCTATGTTTGCGAAAAAGGTCGCTGATAGTTATGTAAGATGGCGACCAGATAGGGTGATCAGTCAAACGGGCCAGACTCTCGTTGAGGAAAAGAGCGGCGCGTTTATTTGGAAACACGACGGCAATGTCGCTGAGATTGTTTCCGTATTTCTCGAGTATATCTCTTGCAACATATTTTAAAAATGTTTTCATATCTTAATGGACTTTTCAATGTTTGCAACTGTTCTTTATGTTGCCCTACTTTTTGGAAAGGGGCAATAGAACCGTATTATTTTATTACTTCAACTATTCTGTTAGGGTATACATACCATAGATAACCTTTTACTCGGTGATGTCCCATACTTTTTAACAAGCCGATGTATTTTCTAACCTGTTCATGGTGTTCTACTTTCTGTTTACCGAATTTGAAGTCTACCACGATGGTTTCTTTTCTTGAGTTTTGCATCACGCGGTCTGGACGGTATTCTGCCACTTTTCCATTTTCAACTGTCAGGATAGAACATTCATTTAGTATGGTCAGTTCCTTATCAAACCATTTTGCGACCTTTGGTGATTCAAGTCTTTTCCTGATCATCTCCTTTATTTTCTCTGGTGTGAGGTCTTGGTCGTATAAAAGTCCGTCTAACTCCAACTGTTTCAGGGCTCCATCAATATCATCAACTGTGCGGATTGTAGAAAAGAGGTTGTGCAAAATTGTACCCATTTTGATATAAAACTTCTGTTGTTCTTCTGTTTCATCACGCTTTATAAAGTCACGGCTCTGGTTACTCTGTCTGAATTCTGGCATTTCAGGCGTAACATTTATTTTAATTTCTAAAGGTTGAGAATAGGCTGAGAGCACGTTTGTATCCTTCTTCTCGTTTGATTTCTTGGAAGAATCAGGTACATATATTTCATTATAGCAGAAAGATATGTCATCTGTTTTGGCATCAGAACCTATTCCTGTTAACTCCATCTTTACATCATTAGCTTCAAGTCGACTGGCTACCTTGTCGAGTACAGATTCAATAATGGCAGAACGGTATGCACTATTAGCTCGTTTGCCAATTACAATCAGGTTGTGACTGGCACGTGTGAAGGCTACATAAAGCAGATTCAAATTGTCGACTATGTTTTGCAGATGTTCATGATTATAATCTGCTTCATATATACTTTGCTTCATCAGTTTAGCACTGAAATCTATAGGTACCAGTGGAAGCTCGTTGTATGGAGCTTCTTGCGGTGTGCACCAGATAGTGTTGGCTTTTTCTATTTGCCAGTCACAGTAAGGCATGATAACATGATCGTATTCCAGTCCCTTACTCTTATGTATAGTAAGGAATCTTATACCTCCATCGCCATCGCTATGAATGCTTTTCTCGTGAATACGGTTATCCCACTCTTTCAGAAATCCAGTGATATCACTACTGTTATCTGTGAGATATTTACTTAAGCAATCATAAAAAGTACAGATGTAGGCAGTTTGCTTGATCATGTCTTTTATTTCGCCAAGTTTAAGTTCTGCAAAAAGGCGTTCTGTGAGATCGAACAGTGGCATTTCCAGATACTCAGAACGATTGGTCAAAAGTTGTTCCGGCATATTTCCAGCTACAGAATACGTGTCACAAAACTTGTTGAGAGTTGCTAATGCAATATTGTCATTTGGGTGTATCAGTATGTAGAGAGCGTTAACCAATGTGCATACTGCTTGGGAGGCATCCAGCCTGAATGCCTCATCTGAAACCAACGGATAGTCGGAATGGTTCATAAAATACTCTGCAATGTCCTGTATGTTACGGTTGCTTCTTACCAGGATTGCTATTTTGTTGCAAGGAACACCTCTTTCAACCAACTTGTCTACAGTGTCCAGTGTGGTTTGCATCATTCTGTCTTCAATATTTTCACCGCCCAGGAGCTGAATACTTATAGAACCATTAGGATTAGAATGGTGGACTGGTACTTGCTGGCAGACATCGCTATATGCGCTTTCCAGCTGTTTACATTCCTCAGGACATATATCTTTCAGGTCTTTAATCTCCAATTTAACTGCTTCTGTGAAAAAAGCATTGTTGAACTCAATGATGTTTCTATCAGAGCGGTAGTTGGTACCCAAAGTTTCTATGCTTACTTTTGTCGCGCTTTTATTAAATTCTTTATCGATATTATTGAGCAGTCTCCAATCGCCGGATCGCCATCTGTAAATACTTTGTTTTACGTCACCAACAATGAGGTTACCTGCATCTTCTCTACTCATGGTTTCTTCGAGCAGCACTTTAAAGTTCTTCCATTGGATGGTGCTAGTATCTTGAAACTCGTCAATCATTATATGGTCGAGTTGAGTGCCAATCTTTTCAAAGATGAATGGCGAATCGCTATCCTTTATCAGTGAGTTGAGCAAGGTCTGAGTATCGCTCAAAAGGAAACGGTTTGCCTCTCTGTTCATCTCCCTGACTTTTTTATCTATGCTTCCCAAAAGGCGGAGCTGATTAAGATGCTTTATGGTCAGATCGGTACTTTTGAAGATTCGGGTGAGTCTTGGACGATTATCTTCTGCAAACAGCAAAATAGGGTAGAGCACCGATTCTACATAATTGAAGATATCAGTACAATTTTTTACATCTGATTTTTTGACCCATGCTTCCGGACTTTCCCGACATTTATAGAAAGTATCATTATATAGATCATCATCACTGTATTTGCCATTTTTCAGCTTGTTGAAATAGCTCCAAATACCTCTCGTTTTTCCAGCTAAGTCGTCTGACGTAAAGCCTTCTTCTTCAAGGGAATCGAAAAAAGTAGCAGCAATTTCTTTAAGCTGCTCTTTTGCCTTATCGCGCTTTTTCTTCATTCGGTCGGTAAAATCCTTGAAGAAATCTTCTTGTTCCATCAATTCTGTCAACTTGTCGGAATGAGCTTTGTAATAATCCTTGAATATGTTCTCACCGAATTTCTTGATCTGTCCTATGACATTCCAACTCTTATCATCATCAATATTTTCTTTGATATAATCCATAATCCAGAAAAGTAGACGATCGGTATCTTCAAGACTTTCTATAAGTTCATCAACGGCATGCTGTTCTATTTGATAGTCATTGAGTTCTATCCGTAAATTGGCAGTCAGATCAAGTTCACGTGCTAGATTTCTCAATACACTCTGAAAGAACGTATCGATGGTCATAACCCGGAAATAGTTATAATTATGTATGAGCAAATGCAGGGCTGATTCTGCATTTTTCTGAATTTGTTTGGATGAAAGATACGGTAAAGCCTGCTGTATTTGATTTACATAATCGTTTGCTTCTGGTAGTCCGTGTGCAATTTCGTATAATTTTCCTAAGATACGCATTTTCATTTCTTCAGTAGCTTTGTTGGTGAAGGTTACTGCAAGAATGGTTCTGTAGGAAGCAGGATTAGCTATCACGAGTGTCATATACTCGCGAGCCAAAGTAAATGTTTTACCTGATCCTGCACTTGCTTTATAAACAGTTAGTTGTGAACTCATATTTTGATTTTTTTATGATGTTATTGATATTGTGCCCTAGAAATCATGTTTTATCCATGCTTTTATGAATATTACCAATCTCTAAATAGTTCAAAACCGAAGCGACAGCCTATGCCATTAAACTTCGTGTTTTTGAAGGCTGCAAAGAATCCTAATGTAATAGCTCTTGTTGTTACTCCATATCCCCATTCTGTATATGGGTGTAAATGGTTTACAACAAGACTGCTTACATACAGACGCTCTGCTTCTATATATTTCCCAATCAAGGGGAGCCATGCAGTTGCAATCATGGGAGCTTCATAAGTGAAATTTCCGCGAACGTAATAATCACTGGCATTATACCATTGGGATGGTAGTAATTCGAATTCTCCACTCCAGCTATCATTCCAGCCTCCAGGAATATTGTTGTCATGGAAATTGGTATAGTCAACGAAGTCCCAATGGTCACCTTTGCGGGTATAAAAACCTGCTCCTAATCTAACAGAATATGATTGACGGCGTGATGCTTGAAAAATAGTTTGTGCATCTACTTCTACCCGTTCGTAGTCTATGTTTGAACCTAGTAGGTTTTTCCATCCCTTTTCATAGTCTATTTTAAAGATAGAGCCTTTCTTACCCCATGGTAACAGTTCTAAAGCTACTGCTGGTGCTACTGACACATATTTGCTTGGGTAATTAAACAGTTTATAGAAACTTTCAATCACAGCTTTTCGGGTATGTGAAACCAAGCCAATCTCAAAACCTACATAGTCGTTGAAACTCCAGTGGTTGATAAGACGAAGATAATCATCTTTAAACTCTGTTAGTTTTCTGTTGTTTGCATCAATATCTGTTGAGATTTCCGGTAATGATAATCCTGGATATTCTGAGAATAGTGGATATAGAAAATTGTTATCTTCAGGTTTGCTGATGCCTAACATCTTTCGTGCAACACGATTATTCGATATTCTATTACCGTTACCGATTTCTAACTTCAGATATCCATTGTGCTTCTGGTTATAGTTGAATGTCAATGGTATATTGAAATAAAATCTGTGTTGTTTCATACTGTAACCTCCTTTAAAGCGAAGGCCCAATTGCAGATTTTCTGTAAACCTATAGCCTCCCTTCAGATCAAATTTGTATACAATTCCTTTTCGCTCGGAATATCCCATATAGAGTGGGTTGAAAATAGGACTGATACGGAAGTAGCCTTGGTTTTGCTTTCCGAAGCCTTGGGAAATTCTGTTTAATACATTGTCACCGATAACATCCCAAAGTATGTCTTTTGCAAAGTTTTTCTTTGGTATGGTGTTATTCAAGGAATCTGTTATTTGTTTCCTTTTTTCGTAGAATCTTTTGTATATGTCTACTTCTTCTTGGTTTAACTCAATAGGTCGCACTTTTGCCATTAATGCTGTATCAGCAACATTATTGAGTGAATCACTTAATATTTTCGGCAGTCCGTATACAGTTGTATACATGCCCGTTATCTTGTTACCCATAAAACTGAAGTTGGCTCTCATGCTGCACCTTGCAGGAGAAAGTGAACCAAATCCGTCTTTACCCATAATGATCGAGATATAGAAACGGGTCATATCATATTCGCCCTCAAAGTCTACCATGCTTATCTTTCCGCTTTGGGAATCAACAATGGCACGTGCTTCAATAACTTGGGTGTTTTTGAGACGTGGATATACGTAGATTTGTGCTTTGCCGAATGGTAATTGGGTGACGGCATATTTATAATATCTGCGATTCTTATAGTGGAAAGGAGAAAGAATATTAGTTTCGAAAAGTGTTTCTCCGTATACCGTTGGAGTCATGTATTTCAAAACTGATGACAATGTGTTGCTTCTATGCGGAATGGTGCTTATGTTCAGCAAACGCTTGGCAACTGGTCTGCCATTTGCGTCTAGCGTCATTTGGGTATAATACTCGCTGATGAATCTTCTGCCACCGCCATGAGCCACTGCATACATTGTCGGTACTAGCATGAGTGTTGCATTACGTTTGTTTGTTTTGATTTGAAATTTAGTGTAGGCATAACTCTTGTGCTCAGCTCTACCTGTTGTGTCAACAGATTGTGAATATTTAAATACCAAACACATCACCGAGTCACTAAAGGCGTCTCTCGGTGACATTCTTCTTGCATGTGCTGCAAAAGCCATCATGCAGAAGATAATCGTCAAAATGATGTGTGTTTGATATTTCTTCATTTATTATGAGTTAAGATGTTACTTGGCAGAAGAACTGTGCCAAATATTTTGGACAGCAGCTTTCCTAACCAAGATATTTCATAAGGATTCCTATCTTCCCGGATTCTCTCAGTTTGGTGATGCTTTTTTCTCTTATTTGGCGAACTCGCTCACGGGTCAGCCCCATTTTATCACCAATTTCCTCGAGCCCCTTTTCGGTTTCCCCGATTCCGTAGCATGCGCAGATAATTTTCAGTTCGCGATCCTTGAGGCAAACTTTTAAAACCTGTCTTAGGTCTTGTGCCATACTTTCATGGTCAACCTGCTTGTCTGTTCTGGCATCGTCTCCGCTTGCCATTACATCTGCCATAGAGTTGTCATCGTCATCACTGAATGGAGCATCGATGCTTACATGATGACCACTGGCAGCCATGCTCTGAGAAATCTTGTCCTCGTCAACACCCGTTCTGGCAGCAAGTTCTTCAACGCTTGGACGGCGTTGGTTTTCCTGCTCAAACTTATTAATTTCCTGGTTTACCTTATTGAGTGATCCTACCTGGTTTAGGGGAAGTCGAACGATTCGACTTTGCTCTGCTATTGCCTGTAAAATACTCTGACGAATCCACCAGACGGCGTATGAGATAAATTTGAACCCTCGTGTTTCATCGAAGCGTTCTGCAGCTTTGATGAGTCCGATGTTTCCTTCGTCAATCAAGTCTGTCAAGGTGAGTCCCTGGTGCTGATATTGTTTTGCTACCGACACCACAAAACGTAAGTTGGCTTCAATCAACTTATTTTTTGCTCTTTCGCCAGCTCTACCTCCCTTGCGGATAGCTTGAGCCAATTCTATTTCTTCATCAATAGAAACCATAGGGGCTCTACCTATCTCTACAAGATATTTGTCGAGAGCCTCGCTGTTACGATTGGTTATACTCTTTTGTATCTTAAGCTGTCTCATTATCTTTTCCTCTTAGTTACACATTGCACAATTGACGCAAAGATAATAAAAATATTGATACGCAACTAGATTTATAACTTACTTTAACGTAATTAACCTAACTTATTCATTTAAAGGTTATTTTACCGTCTTGTTCTTAACAAAACTTTGAAAAGCGTCATCGTATCCGTTAAACACGTTGATGTCTACCTCTCCATGTATTCCTGCTACTCTTCCGTCGGGGCAGAGTTGCCAATATACCAATCGGATGTCTGGTTTATACTCTCCATATCGTGCAATCCAAACCTGGTAGTTATGTTTCAGATCGGGAGCCTGTGGCAGATAGCGATTTACGAAAGTTTGGTTGATGTAAAGAATAGGCTTAACACCAGTTGCTCTTTCTACAATTCTAAGCCAAGTTCTAATGCGTGCAAACAATACTCTAGCCCCTCCCATTTTCTTGATTTGACTAGGAAGCGGTTCAATATCAAGAACTGGAGGAAAATCGCCTTTCCTAATGATACTGTGTTTCAGAAAGTGTCGTGCCTGTTCGGCAGCAGGTGTTATGGTGGTAAAGAAGTGATAGGTTCCAACCTTGTAACCATGTGCTTTTGCATCACGATAATCTTTTCTATAATATGGATTTAACATCGATTTACCTTCTGTACTCTTGATATAGATGAAGCGAATAGGGAAGTTTACTGTTCCTGACACTGTCTTTTTGCTGAGACGTCCAAGATGTGTAATGCGTAAACGGTTCCAGTTGATAGCATATTTTTTTCTGCCTTTTCCATGTTGGTATTTGCTCAGATCAATGCCATAAATACGTTCCGATGTATATACGAGTCTTTCGCCTTTATAGCGGTCATTTTTCCATTCGCCTATTCGTAATGGCTTCTTGGGAGCAATGCTGAATCCGAATCCTTCCCGTTTCCCGTTTTTCCAGTAACCCTCATAATAGGTTCCATCGTATCCTTGCCAGCATCCATGACCGTTTGGTCGATAGATACTGTCGGTTGTACCCCGATAATATCCTAGAGAATCAGGTAAGAGGGTATAATCAATAGAGCGTCGAAGTGTGACTCCATGAGCTGTTGCTAAAGATACTGCAAGTTGAGGTGAAATAGCTTTAACTCCTTCAGGAGTTGTTTCTGAGGAAAGTTGGAATGTGTGGCTTCCTTGTGCAGTTTCTCCATTCATTGCTTTGATGAGTTTGCATGCCTGACTCTTCCATTTTCCGTTCTCGTCTCTATAATAGGCTTGATATGAAATGGAGCGTTTCAACTTGAAATGTCCCTTTTTCTGTACATGTTTCAGGGAATCAATCAGTTTTTTGGCAGAATCGCGTAGTTCCAGTTCGTGTTGGGTATAAGCGCAAATAGAGTTGTAGCCTACATCCAGGACAGAATGAGAGTGAATATAATAGTTCAGTTCTCCAACTTTCCATTTGGAGTCTCTATACAAACTGTCTAAAGAATCAACTTTCTCTTTAAAGATGCTATCCGCATCTTTGCCAAGATAGTGATTCCGGCTGATGCTGTTGTTGTAGCAGGCGGCAAGTCTTCCTTCACATGAAGGAATCAACGCCCAACGATTCATAAAGTTGGCAGCCAGTGTTGTGGTGTCTTCGTCAAACCGGAGTATTGTTTTTCCATTTTGAATTAATTCATAGTGACTGTATACTTTTATGTTTGCTTTTGCCTTGTTCACTCTATCATTTGATGGGTTCAGGCAATAATAGCTCCATGTGCTGGCGGCAGCCAGCAGAATGAGAACTAAACTTGTGATATATAATATTTTCTTTTTCATTTGATGATGACCTCCAATATTTTCTTGGTGGTTTCGGTAATCTTCGTTTTTTCTGACGTACGTTCGCCGATAAGCCAGATGATTTCACCTTTACTATTAGTTAATACATGCTGTGTCTTCTTTTGTATATAGTCAAATTTCTTATCCGTCATATAGTCACTCAACAGTTTGCTTCCCTTCATGCCGAAAGGTTGAAATCTATCGCCTTCTTTTACCAGTCGGTAGGTGAGGGGAAAACTGACTTTTTCAGCATCCAAAGTGATACGTTGAGATTCTTTGCTTGGCATGAAGTCACCCATATGCGAGAAGATTCTTATTTTGATTTGGGTTCCTTCGTCCATGTTGTAAATGCCTTCTTCTGGCAGTCGGAACGCTCTTTGCTCCTGAATGTTATTCAAGTCTTTTATGTTAGAAATCAACAGCTGTTCTCTGTCGATGACTATCATATAGTCTTCGTTTTTCCAAATTTTACCGACACCACGATCCTGACTGAAGAGGCTTTCACAGATGTCATCAATGACATTGCCATGAAAACCATATCTGCCTAATTCTTTATGGAGTATGAATTCCGGACTTGGAGCATTCATGACAGAAACTTTGGGGATACTTATAACGTTCCTATAAGAGTCGGTTGTACTGATGCTATCCATGCTCTCAAGTATACTTTTCGCTTGGCGTATGTATTTGGCAGTGAGAGCGATATTTTCACTTGCTGCTGGGTTGATACTTTCTAAAAGAGGTACTACATGATGGCGAATTTTATTTCTTAAAGCATCGTCTTCCAAATTTGTTGAATCTGTGACAAAATCTTGCTTTTTTTCTTTTAGGTATTGCAATATATCCTGTCGGCTGATGCAGAGAAGAGGGCGCAGAATATTTCCGTTTTTGGGGGCGATGCCTGCTAATCCGTCTACTCCAGATCCTCTTAACAGATTCAGAAGTAAAGTTTCTACATTGTCATCGCGATGATGGGCCACACAAATGCCTCCTGCATGCAAGTCTTTTACTAATTGGGCAAAATAGCTGTAGCGTAAGTTGCGTGCAGCCATTTCGATACTTACCTTGTGCAAATGGGCATAAGCATAAGTATCAAAATGAATTCGAGACAAACTGATTCCCTGTTGTTGGCACAGATTTACACAAAATTGCTCGTCTCTGTCACTCTCTTCACTGCGAAGGTGAAAGTTACAGTGCGCAGCAGTAATATTCAGTCCTAAATGTTTCAAGATAAGCAATAGGGCAACGCTATCGGCACCTCCAGACAAGGCAACGATATACGGTGTTTGCCACTTGAACATATCGTGGTGAATAATATATTTTTTGACGATGTTTTCAATTTTGTTCATTCTGCGATACTTTAAAAGTATATGATGCTTCTTATTATTTTCCGTTTTTCAAAAAATCTTCTGCCCGCTGCAAATCTTCTGGCGTGTCGATGCCTACAGTTTCTACATCTGTAGTACCAACTTTTATCTTGTAGCCATTCTGTAGCCATCGAAGCTGTTCCAGGCTCTCTGCTATTTCTAGTGAGCTTTGTGGCAGCTGAGTTACCTCTTTTAAAACTTCTTTGCGATAAGCATAGATGCCCAAATGTTTCAGATAAGGAAAACTCTTGAGCCATTCTTCCTCTTCCTTTCCTCTTACGTATGGAATGATGCTGCGAGAGAAATACATAGCAAAGCCTTGATTGTCTACAACAATCTTTGGACTATTAGGATTTTTTACAGCTTCCATACTGGTAAAGGCTTTTCCTAAAGTGGCAATTTGGGTTGTTGGGTCATCAAAACACTGGCAGATGGTTTCCAGTTGACTCTTGTCAACAAAAGGTTCATCTCCTTGAACATTGACAATGACATCCCAGTCTCCACCAATTTTTTCGATAGCTTCTTCTATGCGGTCAGTACCGCTCTTATGATCCTTGCGCGTCATAACAGCTTTACCGCCAAATGCTTCTACAGCATTGAAAATTCGCTCATCGTCTGTTGCAACATAGGCTGCTTCTAGACAAGTTGCAACTTTCTCATAAACATGCTGTATCACTGGTTTGCCATCTAACATGGCAAGTGGCTTTCCCGGGAAACGTGTTGATGCGTATCTTGCAGGAATAATTCCTATAAATTTCATAATCTTCTATATTTAAACCTGTTTACTATTCAATTCATGCGATTCGTTTAACTTCAAATAAAAAAGTTGCACTTCCGCAGACGCAAAAGTACAACTTTATTTTGTATTCACCAAAAAACTTTTTGTTTTTTTTGAAAAACCTCAGAGAATATTTAATGTTCTTCCATCTTTTTTATTCGTATCTGATAGCCTCGATAGGGTCGAGCCTTGCTGCCTTCTTTGCAGGATACCATCCAAAGAAAACGCCAGTAAATGTGCAGACTGCAAAACTCATAATAATGCTCCAAGGCTCTATTTGGGTGGCTATATGGAAGAAAGAGTTCAGGCTGAGCGATAAACTAACTCCCAATATCACTCCTATAATACCGCCAGTTACAGAAAGTAAGATAGCTTCAATCAGAAATTGGTTCAAAATATCAATACCTCGTGCGCCCACACTCATTCGAAGGCCTATTTCGCGGGTGCGCTCTGTTACAGATACATACATGATGTTCATGATTCCGATGCCGCCTACCAGCAGCGAGATTCCTGCCACGGATCCGAGCAGGATGGTGATTGTAGACATGGTAGAATTCATCATGCTTGAAATTTCCTCTTGAGAGCGGATATTGAAGTCATCTTCATCTGCTTCAGTAGTATCTGTTGCGTCTTTCAATTTGTGGTTGCGTCGCAATATTTCTGTAATCTGATCTTGGGCAGGTTGAGAAGCCTCTTCGGTGATAGCTGAGCAGACGATGCCTCCTAAATAGGTTTGTGCCATAATTCGCTTCATTACTGTTGTATAGGGGGCAAGTACCAAATCATCCTGGTCCATACCCATACTATTGTAACCTTTCTTCTTCAAGACACCGATTACTCTGAATGGAATGCTGTTAAATCGTACAACCTTACCGATAGGATCACTGCCATCAGGGAAAAGATAGTCAACTACTGTCTGTCCTAAAATACAAACTTTAGATGCAGCCTTAATGTCTGTATCAGTAAACATTTCTCCATCTGCCACTTTCAGTTGTCGGATGGAAAGATAGTCTTGGTTTACACCATAAATGGAACTTAGGGTGTTGTTGTTTCCGTAGATCCACTGTCCGGAACTGTTTACGGTAGGAGAAATAGCTGAGATATAATTATATTCGTCTTTGATGCTCTGATAGTCGGCTTGCTTGAGCGTCTCCATTGACGACGCATCCTGTCTCACACCGCCACGCATGTCTGCACCTGGTGAAATCATAATCATGTTTGAACCCATCTCTGCGATGTTTGCTTTGATGCTGGCTTTACTTCCTTGTCCGATGGCAAGCATGGTAATAACCGCAGCAATACCGATGATGATGCCAAGTGCGGTAAGGAAAGAGCGCATTTTGTTGGCAGCAATGGCGCGGATGGCTATTTTGAAAAGATTCTGATAATTCATTTTACTTGTTGTAATGTTAAATGTTAAATGTTAAGTGTTAAGTGAAAACTTCGTTTGCTATTGGATGCTAAGTAATTTAACATTCAACACTTAACATTGAAAACTTATTCGTCCGTGTTGGCCGGCAAGGCTGCCAGACCTTCGGCTGCCGAGAGAATATGTTCGTTATAGGTGTCGCTGATGATGTGACCATCACGCAGTTCGATATTACGACTCGAATAATTTGCAATGTCTGGGTTGTGGGTAACGAAGATGATGGTTCTTCCTTCTGCATAAAGTTTCTGGAAGAGTACCAGAATCTCGAAACTGGTTCTGGTGTCGAGATTACCCGTTGCCTCATCTGCGAGTATCACAGCGGGGTTGTTGACCAACGCACGAGCTATTGCTACACGCTGCATCTGTCCTCCAGACATCTGATTACTCTTATGATAGAGACGTTCTCCTAGACCAACAGCTTTCAGCGATTCGATAGCACGTTGCTTTCGCTCTTCTGCACTTACGTTCGGGTTGTACATCAGTGGAAGTTCTACATTTTCTACACTTGTAGTCTTCGGTAGAAGATTGTAGTTCTGGAAGATGAATCCAATCTTTCGGTTTCTAAGAATGGCGCGATCATTACGTGACATCTTTCGTACGCTTACTCCATCCAGATAGTATTCGCCACTGGATGGGGTATCGAGACAACCTAGCTGGTTCAGTAGGGTAGATTTACCTGATCCAGACTTACCCATGATGGTAACAAACTCACCTTCGTATATTTTAAAGCTTACACCTTTTAGGGCATGGACTGTTTCGTCGCCCACAAGAAAGTCGCGACGAACATTGTCGAGTTCTATCACAACTTTCTTTTCGCTGTTTGCTTGAATATTGTCGTTTGCCATACTTTTATTCCTTATTTTTTCTTTCCTCTAGGTCCAGGACCGCTAATCAAACCTTGACTTTGTTGAGGCTCCTCATCCTCTTCAGGAGTATTAACTATGATTTCTGTAACAATCTTCTGTCCCTTCTTCAATCCTTTGGTTATTTCCGTATGAATACCATCACTCTGACCAATGGTTACAGAATGAGCTGTAAGGGTGTTGTTGGCAAGAGTCCAAACTTTGTTCTTTCCTTTGCAGTCCACAATCTTGATGTTCTTACCCACTGTTTCCTTGGTTGGAGTAAAGCGGAGTGCTTTGTTGGCAACAGCAAGAATACCAGCACGTTCTTGTGTAAAGATGGTAACATTTGCTGTCAAGCCTGGTTTCAACTTGAGATCTGCGTTGGGTGCAGAGATGACAACCTCGTAAGTGACAACATTGTTTGTTGTAGTAGCTTCCAGACGAACCTGTTTTACTGTTCCTTGGAATACATCGTCAGGATAAGCATCTACTGTGAAATTAACGCGGTTGCCTTCTTTTACACCGCCAATATCAGCCTCGTCAACATTTGCAATCACCTGCATGTTGGTCAGATCTTTAGCGATAGTAAAGAGTTCTGGAGTATTGAAACTTGCTGCTACAGTCTGTCCTTCCTCTACACTTTTTGAGATGACAGTTCCATCTATTGGCGATGTAATTGTAGCATAGCTCAGGTTGGTTTGGGCTTTCTGTACATTCTCCGTGGCAGAAGCTACTTGCTCTTTCGCCTGGCGATAGGTGAGAAGCGCATTTTCATAATCGTCAGCACTTACCAAACCTTTCTTATAGAGGGTCTGGTAGCGGCTCATGTTTGCACTCTGATAGTTCAAACTGCTTTGCGCACTTGCCAGGTTAGCTTTGGCAGTATTCAACTCGCTCATCAGGTTGGTTTTGTCGAGCTCAGCTATGACTTCACCTTTTTTTACCTGCGAATTGTAATCAACATAAAGCTTGTTTACAATACCGCTCACCTGTGTACCAACCGTTACAGAAGTTACCGCTTCAATAGTACCGGTTGCAGTAACACTATTCTGCAAAGTTTGTGTGGTTACGGCTTCCTGTTTGAAGTCTATTTGCTCTTCGTTTTTACTTCCCGAGAACAGCCATGCTGCCACAGCTACGATGATTACCACAATCATGGCAATCCAGATTTTGCTGATTCTAAGTTTTTTCATAAAAAATGTATGTATACCTATTAATGATTTGCAATATGTTTTCGGATGCTAATACCAATCTTTTCTTTAGATTCTGCCGTTTTGGTAGAATTTCAACATGTTGATATTCAGAATGGTAAGATACTTTGCCTGAAGCTCGTTCTGCTTAGCCTTCAGAAGATTATCTTTGCCTGTTCTCAACTCTACGATGTTCTTTAATCCCAGTTTAAACTGTTCACTTAACAAATCGTAGCTGGTTTGTGCACTCTCGCTGCTCACCTTGGCTGCCTTAAACTGGCTTTGGTTTGTATTAGCTTGCAACCAATAGTTTTCGATAGTAGAGTAGAGCTTAGTTTGCTCATTCTTTATATCGAGCAGGATGCTTTCACGCTGAATGAGTGCTTTGTTGACAGAAGTCTTGGTTTGTCGGTTATCAAAGAGAGGAATGCTGACACCGATTCCACCACCCAGACTGAAGTTGGTTTTCATCTGGCTGCCCCAACCATTTTTGTTCATGGATGTGGTGCTGGTTGTAGCTCCTGCATTTGCGCTGATGGTTGGCAACTTTCCTGCCTTTGCAATTTTGATGTTCAGATCGTTCTGGTCGAGTTGGTTTTGATAGCTCAAAAACTCAGGGCGATTCTGAAGCGCAGCTGTATAGACACTGTTCATTCCTGGGATAGAGGCCAGAGCCATCTGGTCAGTTGTGCTTGGAATAGCGATGTCGAAAGCTTCTTCACTGGTAATCTGCAGGAGTTCCTTCAACTGTCGTTTATAGTTTTTAACGTTACTTTCAGCCTGCACGATGTTAAACTCATCTTGTGCTCTTTGTGCTGTAAGTTGTGCTAAGTCTGCTTGGCTCATCTTGCCAATTTTTACCATTTCCTTACCACGCTCTTCGTTTTGAACACTCGACTGATAACTTTCTTTGTTTACGTTGATAGCCTCTGTAGAGTAGAGTATCTGTACGTAAAGTTGAGCTATCTGTTCTTGCAGGTTGAGGGCTTGTGCTGTCGAATCGAGTTGTGCCGCTTCCTTTGCCAGCTTGTTCAGTTTCACCTGATTTCTGTTTTTGTTTCCGTTCCAAATCGTGTAATTGCCCATCACGCTATAGCTGCCATTGTAATATACCTTGTCGATGGAAGCTTTGCTGAAACCTTCTCCGCTGATTCCATTAGAAACCCAAGGCGTATAGTTTACGCTTTGGTTGGTGCTGGCAGAGAGCGATGGCAGAAGTGCTGACTTTGATTGCAGATAGTCCTCTTGAGCTGAAGCTTTTGTGAGTTGAGTCTTCTGCAGTTGAATGTTGTTAGCCAGTGCGTAACTGATACAATCCTGCAGTGACCATTGCTTAGCTTGTACAGCGATAGGAGTCGACATGATGATCAGCGCTACCGCCATGTTTTTTAAACTTACGTTCATACTCTTTTTACTTTTTGTTTTCATCTTTACAGAACATTCTTTCTCTGTTCTGTTTAAATGTGGATTAATGTTCTTACTTTCCATAATTGCAAATCTTAATAGGATACATCATTTTTAACTTTGACGTAAGCGTCGCCTATAAAGTTGCAACTGATATGATTTTTTGATTAAAAACGAGTTGATAGGTTTAATATTAGCATTTATCTTTAACAATCCTTTTCATGGTGAAAGGTTTCTTTTGCTTTTCCACATTAATTTATTTATATTTCTCAAAAAAATGTTTCTTCTTTCGTTATCTTCGCTGAAATTGTGTAACTTTGCAGAAAAATTTTAAGAAAGGAATAAAATAAATGCCGTTAAGATTACCAGATAAGCTTCCAGCTATCGAACTGCTGAAGCATGAGAATATATTCGTGATGGACGAAAGTCGTGCGCATAAACAGGAGATTCGTCCGTTGAAAATCTGTGTGCTCAATCTGATGCCACTCAAGATTACGACAGAGACTGATCTCGTTCGTCTTCTGTCGAATACTCCTCTTCAGTTAGAGGTTTATTTTATGAAGTTGAAAAGTCACACGCCAAAGAATACTCCAATAGAGCACATGATGATGTTCTACAAGGATTTTCAGGAACTTTCCAAACAGAAGTTTGATGGAATGATAGTTACCGGTGCTCCTATCGAAACGATGGCTTATGAGGAGGTAGAATATTGGCCTGAAATCAAAGAGATTTTTGATTGGGCCCGTACCCATGTTACTTCAACACTCTATATCTGCTGGGGTGCCCAGGCTGGTCTTTATCATTTCTATGGTGTTCCTAAGTATCCTTTAGAGAAGAAGATGTTTGGTATTTTTAAACAGAAGCCTCTCGATTTGTCACAGCCAATCTTCCGCGGTTTCGATGATATCTTTAATATGCCTCATAGTCGCCATACAGAGGTAAGACGAGAGGATATTGAAAAAGTGCCAGGACTTGATATCATTGCCGAATCGCCTGAAAGCGGTGTCAGCATTGTGATGGCCAGAAACGGCCGCGAATTCTTTGTAACGGGTCATCTTGAGTATGCGCCAAACACGCTGGATAAGGAATATAAGCGTGATATGGGCAAGCGTGATGATGTAGAACTGCCAAAGAATTATTATTATCATGACGATCCGAACGAAGAACCTCTGGTGACATGGCGTGCTCATGCCAACCTCTTCTATAGTAATTGGATCAACTATTATGTTTATCAGGAGACTCCTTACAATATTGACGAAATCAGTTAATTTGAAGGAGTTGGATGATTTCGAGAATGATTTCTTATGCAAACATTAGAATTATTGGCGCCTGCCAAGAACTTGGAATGTGGTATTGCTGCCATTGATCATGGTGCAGATGCCGTATATATTGGTGCACCTCGTTTTGGTGCACGAGCAGCAGCAGGCAATTCGCTGGAAGATATCAGACAGTTGTGTGATTATGCTCATCAGTTTGGAGCAAAGGTTCACGTTACTGTGAATACAATCATCTATCAGGATGAGATGTTGGATACGCTTAAGATGATCCAGCAACTTGATGAGATTGGTGTTGATGCACTTTTGCTGCAGGATATGGGTGTGCTTACTGAGGTGAGGGCGCAGAATTTGTGGAGTAGAGAATTGCATTCCAGTACCCAGTGTGATGTAAGAACTCCAGAAAAGGCGTTTTGGCTTACCACGTTAGGTTTCAAACGTATTGTTCTGGCTCGTGAGCTTTCGCTTGATGAAATCAAGGCGATCCATCAGGCGATTCCTGATAGAGAAATAGAGGTCTTTGTACATGGAGCGCTCTGCGTAAGCTATTCGGGTGTCTGTTATGTTTCTGAGAAGTGTTTCGGGCGCTCTGCCAATCGTGGAGAATGTGCACAGTTCTGTCGTATGAAGTTTGATTTGCTTGATTCCAATGGACAGGAGATAGAACATCAGCGTTATCTGTTGTCGCTCAAGGATCTTTGTCAGCTTGATCATCTTAAGGATCTTGCTGATGCTGGAGCTACTTCGTTCAAGATAGAAGGAAGATTAAAAGATATCAACTACGTCAAGAATGTGGTGGCTGCCTATAGCAGTCAACTCGATGCAATCGTAAAAGCTGAACCGCGTAAGTATCGCCGTGCATCGGTGGGACATGTTCAATATAATTTTACACCTAATCTGAAGAAGACTTTCAATCGTGGCTTTACCCATTATTTCCTGAATGGGCGACAGCCGGATATTGCTTCTTTCGATACACCGAAAGCTATCGGCGAGTTTGTGGGTAAGGTTAAGGAGATACGTGGCAATATTTCTTTCAACGTTGCCACAGTAGCCAGCTTTAAAAATGGCGATGGACTGTGTTTTATCAATGATGACCGTGAGTTGGAAGGCTTTCGTGTGAACAGAGTAGAGGGCAATCGCCTCTATCCGTTTGGAATGCCTGAACATTTGCGTCCGGGCATGGCTCTTTATCGTAATAACGATCGGGCTTTCGAGGCTTTGCTGGCTCGTAAGTCTGCTGAACGTAAAATCTATATTGTCATAGCAATGGAGCCTGTGATGGGCAATGAGTTCAGGGAAGAGCCGCAGGGGGTAAAGGCTGTTGTCAACATCATGAAGACGATAGAGGCTGATGGAGGCTTGATTTATCAGGTGGCTGAGGTGTTTAAAGAATTGAAGCTCGAAAAGGCGAAACGCCCACAGGGCGAAAATATAAAGGCTCAGATGAGCAAACTGGGCGATACGATTTACGAAGCTTACCAGGTAGAACTTCTGAAGGGAATGGAGACATACTTCGTTCCGAACAGTATTCTCACTGCTATCCGGCGTGAATTGATAGATGAACTTACCAAGGCAAATCAGAAACAGCTTGATAAGTCGTTGTGGGGTGGATGGGATAGAACCTTGTTCAACAATGGTTTTGGATTCAGTCAGCCTGGTGAACACCGACTTACGAAAGAGGAATTTACTTGGCAGCCGGAATACGGAAAATGGGGATATCTCTATAATATAGCTAACTATGATGCAAGAGATTTTTATCAGATTCATGGTCTGTCGCCAGTAGTTCCGGCATTTGAGTTGGGTAAGAATATTCCTTCTGCATGGGATGCTAAGACCCAGGAAGAATATGATGAGAATATAGAAAAAGACAAGGCAAACCGAAGTATGCAACCTAAGTATACCAACGAAAAGGGAGAATCGCTCCTGATGCAGTGCCGCCATTGTATCCGCTATTCGTTGGGCTACTGTGTGAAGCGTGGAGGCAAGAAACCATCCTGGAGAGAGCCTCTCTTCCTGCAGTTGGGTGATGGTCGCCGCTTCCGTCTGGAGTTTGCGTGCAATGAATGTCAGATGAACTTATATAGTGAGAAATAAATGAAAAAGAAATGGACGATACAGATTCTTTGTATGCTGGGCATCCTCTTGATGTTTAGCAGTTGTTATCATCGCCGTGCTCATCACCAGATGCATGCAGCCATGGTAGAGTACAGTAATAAACAACTCGATTCCATTTCGTTTTCTACTACCCATCATTATACCAACAAATTCAATTTTCTGGTATTCAAGGATTCCCTGGAATTGATAGCGCAACAGCCTGAAGAATTTTTGAGCAATTTGCCTATCGACTCCTTTGCCGTCCGAAAGAACCGCCTGCTGGTGGTTACGGATATCCGTATGGTTCCTCAGGATTCCATAGATTCAGTTTGGGTGCAGTTGGCAACAGAAGATAATCAGTTTGGTTGGACCCGTGAGTCCCGTCTGCTGCCGAAGGTTGTGCCCGATGATCCTATTTCAGAGTTCATTATGACCTTCAGCAATACTCACTTGCTCATCTTCCTGGTTATCATTATCATCATAGCCGTAGCCTATACAGTTCGTAAGATTTTCCATAGTAATGGTAAACTGGTTCATTTTAATGATATTGATTCACCATATCCTACAGCCTTGGTGCTTATTGTTTCGATATCAGCAACCTTCTATGCAACCATTCAGTTGTTTTTGCCAGAAGTATGGCGTCATTTTTATTTTCATCCTACGCTCAATCCTTTTGCCGTACCGCCGATATTGGGCTTTTTCCTGGCTACAGTCTGGGCGATATTGATAGTAGGACTGGCTTGTGTTGATGAGGTGAAACACCGTTTGCCGGCAGGCGATGCAGTTCTGTATCTGGGTGGTTTAGTGGGTGTTTGCGCCATTGATTACATCATTTTCAGTGTCACTACCTTATATTATATAGGTTATTTGCTACTCGTAGCCTATATATGGTTTGCCATACGGGTTTATCTGTTTCCTCATAAATAAGGATAGGGGGTGCAGGAAAAAATATGTACCTTTGCACCCGTTATGAAAAGAATAGTATTTTATAGTAAAAAGAGCGTATGCATAGGTTTGGCAGCGGTAGCATTGCAGGCTAGTGCTGCGGATAACGAAAGGGCTACTTGCTCTGACTTGTCATTGGGTACGAGTGAAAAGTTTACAGAAGCTAACGGCTTGCTGGCTGATAGCAGCCGAGTTTATGACATTGATGAAGTTGTGGTTGTTTCGCAGCCTAAGGAGAATTTCCGTCTTCGTCAACAGCCTCTCAGCAGCACTTCCTTCGGTTCTTATCAGATGCAGCGACTGGGTTCACGCGATTTGCGCGAACTTTCCTGCTATGTTCCTAACTTCGTAATGCCCAACTATGGCTCGCGTTTTACCAACGCCATGTATGTGCGCGGTATTGGAAGCCGTATCAACAGTCCGGCTGTAGGAATTTATCTTGACGGAATTCCGGTGTTGAGTAAGGCAGCTTTCAATCTTCACCATTATCAGACTAGTCGTATAGATATTCTCCGAGGTCCACAGGGAACACTCTATGGTCAGAACTCTGAAGGTGGTTTGGTGCGCATCTATTCCCGCGATGCTTATGATAGCAAGGGCACCTACGTTAATCTGGGATTGGGTTCTCATTTCTACCGTAATGTAGAAGCGGCTCATTATATGAAGCTTTCACCTCGTATCGCATTAGGGGTAGCTGCTTTTTATGATGGACAGAAGGGATTCTTCCATCGTGCAGGAACCAGCGATTATGCCGACAATTATGATGAGGCTGGCGGTAAGTTTAATCTTAAGTTCCGTTTTGATAGAGGATGGAGCATGGATTTGCTAGCCAATTACCAATTTGTCTATCAGCATGCATTTCCTTATGGTCAGCTGGATTTAAACAGTGGCAAGGCTGCATTGCCAAATACTACATTCCCTGGGCTTTATCGCCGCAACATGCTGCTTTCGGGTGTCAATCTTCGCCATGAAGGAGCGAAATGGGATTTTGCTTCTGCTACCAGCTATCAGTTCCTGGATGATAATATGAAGATGGATCAGGATTATCTTCCTGAAGATTATTTGAGTTTGCAGCAAGACCAGTTGCAGAATTCTATCACTCAGGAGTTTACATTTAAGAGCCGTCAGCCTTTCTTCGGTTTCTGGCATCTTACACAGGGTGCATTCTTCTCCCATGTGTGGTTGAAGACAAATGGTCCTGTAAAATTCGGTTCAGCATTGACGAAGCCTATCAGTAACGTTATCCAGAGTCAGATGCAGCAGGCAATGCCTCCGGCAATGGCTAGCGGAGTTTCTGTCAATGTAGATATGGGAGCTCCGGGTTTGTTCCATACTCCTCAGAGCAATTTGGGTCTCTATCACGAGAGTACGTTTGATCTTTCTTCCCGTCTGAAAGCAACGCTTGGTTTGCGTTATGATTTCATGCATACAAGTATTCATTACGATACTTATGCTTATATGGCGATGACAGCTAAGGTAATGGGCAGGGAGGCTACTTATACTTTGCGTTCAATGCTCAACCGCAAAACGGGTGATGATTACAACCAGCTTCTACCAAAATTTGGCTTAAGTTACCAGCTTGATGAGCAGGGTAGCAATGTTTATGCCACGGTGAGCAAGGGCTATCGTGCAGGCGGTTATAATATCCAGATGTTCAGTGACATCTTGCAGACCGAACTGAATGCTAACCGTCAGCATGCGATGCGAGGCAATTATGACGTTCCTCATACCGATGAAGATTATGATAGGGTGAATCAGACTATTGCCTTTAAGCCGGAAACCTCATGGAATTATGAGGTTGGAACGCATCTCAATCTTTTTGATCATCGTCTTCATTTCGATTTGAGTGCCTTCTATATGCAGGTTCGTAATCAGCAACTCTCTGTGATGGCAGGAACCTATGGCTTTGGCCGAATGATGGTTAATGCAGGTAAGAGTCACAGTTGTGGTATTGAAGCCGCGCTCAAGGGTCAGGCTTTCGACGGTGCTTTTGATTGGGGTGTAAACTATGGTTTTACACGCGCCGTATTTGATGAATATACTGATGGCGAGGGTGATAAGGCTGTGAATTATAAGGACAAGAAGGTTCCTTATGTTCCCCAGCATACGATAGCAGCCATGGCTGACTATCATTTAGGACAGTTTACCTTCGGATTGAATATGAATGCGCAGGGCAAGACTTATTGGGATAATGCCAATACCTACAGCCAGAAGATGTATTTCGTGATGGGTGCGCATTGTGATATTGATTTCAGCAAGATGAGCATCAGTATCTGGGGTAGGAACCTCACAGATACTAATTACAATACCTTTGCTGTTGATAATGCAGCAACAGGAAAGAAACTGTATTTTGCCCAGCGTGGCAATCCTTTCCAATGTGGTGTTGATCTGAAATTCCACTTTTAGGATTAAATAGAAAAGGAGTTCCGGCATTCTGAAATGCTAGAACTCCTTTTTCTTTTTAATCTCGTTTATTTCCTTTCTTTATTTTAATTCTCCATATCCTACCAGCCGGTCGGTGCGGTCGCTCAGAGCCCGATAGTAAACCAGTACATTGTATTTGTTCTGGGTCTGGTAGAAATTTCCTTCTGATGGGAGCAGCCTGATGCTTCCGTCCTCCATCTTCATGAGATACTGATAACTGTAATAACCTTGCTTCATGAAGAGACGTGCGTGATAGGTTTTCGTCATTTCATCATATTCCATCCGGTATTCTGGGAGGAAACGGTCGTAGGTCCAATCTGCGTTCAGATAAACATCGCCTGGCAGTTTTGGAGCTTTCAGGGTAAAGTGAATCTGTGCATATTCGCAGTTGTTGTTGTTTTCTACGTTGTCGCTGTTGCGGATATAAAACGAACCTTTGGCAGCTTCGTCGTAAACGTAATTGGGGCGAGGGCTGTCAGTCATTACTTTAACCTGATAGTCGCTTCCATCCCAATCTATAGCGTCTATTCCCATGGTTGGATGATCGGTGTCCAGAAATTCAAACTTTCTGTATTCGTTGCCCGCATCGAAAATCAGAGCTCTTACATGCTGCCAACTCATTTTTCCCGCACTCAGGTAGTCGGGTTTAGGATTAATGACAGCATTGTCCCATCTTCCGTTCTGAAGCACTACGATGTTCAGCTGGTTGGGATGAGTGATTCTCAGCTGGCTGTGATCCAGTTCCATTTTCAGTTGCTGATGGTCCTTCTGGATATCTATATCTGTTGTAGAAGTAGCTTCTAACTTGAGTTTAACCAATGGCTGAGGCTCCGTAATCATCAAGCAGGCTGTAAACATTTTGCCTTCTTCCTCGTTTTCCGCATTGTCGTCATAAACCGTCAGTCTGTAGTTGCCACTCATGGTAAGTTGGCAGTCGGCATTGGGAATTGCCAGATGATAATGAGTGTAAGGATGATTGGTGTTGATGGATTGCTCTACATCTTCAATAATCTGATTGCCGTTGAAGCCTCTCATATAGTCGCTTTCAAAGAGCGAAGCAGATACGTTCCAGTTTGCATCACAATGTTCAATCTTGTAGCTGTACCGATGATAATCGTGCGTCATGTCGTCAAAATCGATATGGATAGGTTCTCCACCCAGTGACGATACTGGGAGCGATAACCAGTTGGTTCCGCCTACAACCTGTAGGGTTCTGATGCGCTGGTTGAATATCTCGTGCTGCTGCGCCCAGGCAGGATAGGTAAACAGAAAGAGAAGGGAGATGACAGTGTATAATTGTTTCATATGGCTTCGTACGTATATATAAAAAAATAACTTGCAGTAGCCTTTTTGACAAAGAACTAAATGCAAGCTTAAACAATCTAAATTAATACATGAAAACACTTTTGTAGTCGATAGGGGAATCGAACCCCTATGCCAAGATTGAGAATCTTGTATCCTAACCATTAGATGAATCGACCATTCAAAAAATCTCTATTGGTCTCCCGACTTATAGAGACTTATAAATCTAATACCATGAAAAACACATGTAGTCGATAGGGGAATCGAACCCCTATGCCAAGATTGAGAATCTTGTATCCTAACCATTAGATGAATCGACCAACGGTACATTTTTCAGACGATAGCTTGCGGAAGGTGGGGGATTCGAACCCCCGGTACGGTAACCCGCACGGCAGTTTAGCAAACTGCTGGTTTCAGCCACTCACCCAACCTTCCAGTCGGATTCTTAACCGAATCAACCAAGCATCGTTCTTAAATGCGAGTGCAAAGGTACTACTTTTTTCTGATTCTACCAAATCTTTTTGCAACTTTTTTTCGATAAAAATGCATTTTCTTTGTAACTCCCACATTATCAGGGGTTGTTTTCTTTCAGTATTAGGAGTACTTTAATTCCTAAACGAGCAGAGGCGGATTTCTTTCTCAGAAATCCGCCTCTTGTAAAAGAAAGGGCCGCTCGATGATGTGATGAAACTCCGAATGTATAAACATTTGAGAGTCCTCCGCCTTTGTAATCCACCGGCTTTTCAGCTTACCTGCCTGCTGCAGTTTATGTGGCCCGCCATGAGCAAGAGAATGTCCTCTCGGTTTCAATAGTGTAATTTGATGAGTATCCCGATCGAACCGAAACGACCCTTATTCCTTCTGGCACCCATGCATCATCACGATGCAACGGTGCAAACATCTTAGTCATTATTTGATAATGCAAAGATAATGCAATATTTTGAAACTACCAAATGTTTTAGCTGTTTTCTTCGAATATTTTTTCGAAATATTTTCTCAACTCCATTTTGTCCTCTATGATATTGCGCAGTTCGTTGAGCGCTTTCTCGTTAGGGGAGTTGGGAATCCATAACCTGATGTATCCGTTTCTTGAATATTTTTCGTCCATGTGCTGGCTGAACCGCTCCCATTGCTGCTCCTTGTCATTATCTGGATTATTTTCTTTGCCATACTGTATGGCGCGCAGAAAAATTTCGTGAACATCAATATCGCGATCGGCTTCTGCTACAATCTTGCCATAGATGCTGCGAGGCTGACGGCTGGATGAAGCCCGATGGTCCTCAACAGCTTCTTTCATGATTTTAATCTGCTCCGGACCGAACCAGCGCTTCAGTCTTGCATCTGCCTGCAGAATCTTACCGCTGGTAATATGATGAATGGCACGCGGACCGCTCATCCCCAGGTCGTGGTAAGCGGCTATTACATACACCATATCGATGTCGGCTCCGGTTACCGGAACCAGTTTCAGAGAGTTTCTGATGACTCGGGTAACATGTCTGAGTCCATGACTTTCGCCAAAAGCATTATATTTGGGGAGAATCTGTTTCTCCACAAAGTCCATGATTTCGAGATTTACCTGTTGCTTCATAGATATTCCTCCACTTTATTTATATAATAAGGTACGCGCGTACATTATTATTAGCTTATTATTGTTCAATTCGCCATTCCGATGATGATCAGGGATGATACAATGCCGAAACAGAAGATGTTCAGAGCTGTTTTGCCTAGAATTCTGTTCAGTTCTCTGCCTTCGCCTATCTTTTTCATCTCCATATAGGTTCTGTTGTGCAGAACGATATAGAGTGCTGCAAACGGCAGGAAGATGCTGCTGGCTTCATGCTGAAATACTTCGTAGGTGGTTACACCTATTATGGTGATGATTCCCAAATTGCCCAATGCGCAGTATAACCGCTCGGCATTCTTCTTTCCTATGTGAACCACAAGGGTCTTCTTGCCGGCTCTCAGGTCGTTGTCATGATCGCGGTAATTGTTCAGAATGAGCAGCGTATCAACTACCAGTCCGCAGGCTACAGATACGAGAACCGCTTCCATGCTTACTCCCTGCATGGTTTCGGGCATTACGAGATAATAAGTGCAGCATACGGGTACAATGCCGAAGAAGAGCAGTACCAGAAGATCGCCCATGCCCAGATAGCTGAGACAGGTAGTATAGAGAAAACAGAAGACTATGCAAAAGATGCCTACGATAACCATTTCCCAACCTCCGAAAAGAATCAGCGGAAGCCCTATGGCGCAGCCCAATAGAGTAGTGAGGATGATTCCCCATTTCATGGCTCTCAATGTTATCCAGCCTTCAGCGCAGGCACGTTTCGGTCCCAGCCGGGTTTCATCGTCATTACCATGTTTGAAGTCGA
This sequence comes from Segatella sp., assembly GCF_977051555.1. Taxonomy (NCBI): domain Bacteria; kingdom Pseudomonadati; phylum Bacteroidota; class Bacteroidia; order Bacteroidales; family Prevotellaceae; genus Segatella; species Segatella sp. Next base: position 32,561 of record NZ_CDRSSE010000012.1, on the reverse strand, counting down.
AATAATCATTCACCAGATTGCTGTCTATCTGCATCACCCATGCAAAGAGCAGGCAGAGTAGGGCTGGCAATGTCTGTATCTGCTGAGCGTCTTTATAAGCCAGCGCAATACCCAATAAAACAGGAACAGCCGCCGCCGTCAGAGTCTTCGGGCGAGCGGCTAGATACCATGCTTTTATAGAATTTGTTTCTATCATATTCTGAAAAGATTAAAATTGAATCTTCTGAAATTCTTAAGGAAAATCAGGAAGATTAATTGAAGAAGTTCCAACTTACTCCAATACGGAACACTCGCTCGTTCATAGGATAATGAGGAGCGAAGAAGTAGTTCTTGTCGCCCTGTCCTGCATTGATGTGGCTCATCATTACGAAGAAACGGGTGTGCTTGATGTGAACGTTGGCGTAAACATTGACGATAGGATAGTTGCCTATCTTTACGTTGTTCTCGCCGTTGCCCTGTACCGTATACTGTCCCATATAAGGTGAATAGTCGGGAGCTTCATAGCTTGTAAAGTAGCGCATGTCAGCACCCAGATCTACGTTCAGCACCTTTACTATCTTGAACTTGATGTAGAGGTTGGTGTAGGCATTGAAGGCTGGTACTGGCAGTACACTCTCCTTGCTTGAGTGCTGATAGGTAAACTGGTTTTCCCAGTTCAGAATGCCTAGTCTGAAGTTCTGTTCCAATTGTGCTGTCAGCAGGTTGATTCCTCCGCTTTCCTGCATTGGTGTAACCATGACTCCTGTTCGCAACCCTTTTTCTGTAATGTCATAGCTCTGCGAGAAGTAGGTGTAGTTCTTGATTTCATCTACAGCCACTCTCAGCTTGGTGCGTGTCTTAGGGAAGGAGAGCGTACCCATGATGCGGGTATGGATGGTCTTGTCGCGATCATTCTCCCACCACAGATGGCGGGCGTGATAGTTGCGGTAATAGAACGATGGGGTTTCTCTATGGAAGAAAGCATCGCCTCTTACCTGAAGCGTGTCGCCCAGGAATGGGATGTTCACGTCTACATTACCATCTATGGCAAGGGTTCCGGCGTCAACACCCGTCAGTCCTATTTCTGCTACGGCATTGTAGTGGAGGGTCTTGCCTTCCTGCTTGCTCAGCTGTCCGCCTACGCTCAGCACATGCTCGTTGTATTTTTCTAAACCGCCTTCCATGGTTGGCAGTTCATAGTGACGGAGGTCGTAGCTGGCGAAAGCCTTCAGTCCTGCCTTTGCCCATTTATTAAAACCTTCAAGCATGGCAATGGCGAAAGTATTCTTCATGTGCCAGTGCTTGGTCTGGTCGTAGATGGAGTCACCGGTCAGCCTGCCTGCATCGTAATATTCGTTCAGATAATAGTCGGCTGGGGTCTGATAAGCTTCGTAAATACGGCGATAGTTGTCAAATTTTACCGTATGGATGAAGCTCGTTACCGGAACATATTCGCTCTTGTAGAAAAGCGAGTCTTCGGCATTTTTCTTCTGGATGGCCAGAAGACTGTCGGCAGCAGCTTTTCCGTTTACTGCGATTCGGGTACTGTCGTTCCTGATGTCCTTTACGGCTAAGTCTTTAGCCGGTTCATCGCCTGCAATCTTGGCTCCGTCAGGACGGCCGCTGAATTTAGCTCCCTGCTGTTTGTCGTAGGCTTTTTCATCAAATTTCTTGCCTTGTTCCTTGGCTTTCTTTCTGGCTTCTTCCTTTGCATCCTTATCAGCATTTTCCTTTTTCGAAGCCATGGCAAATTTCTTTGCCTTGATTTCTTCTTCAGTCATCTTTACCTTTCGGCTGAAACCTACGTTGTAGCGGTGGGTAAAGAAGATGTGCTGGTTGTCCAGTCGGTTCCAGTTCTGTTCCAGAACGGTAGGAATTTCATTGGTGGCAAACGATTCGGTGTAGATTTCCGGATGTTTGATGTAATCATCGTTGGTAATACCGCCGTTCTCGGTCATCTTCTCATGATTGGTACTGAAGAGGAAGTGTGCCTGATAGCGGTCGCCCAGGTATGATGCCCACATGCTGTATTTAAAGTGGCTGGTACTCTGTGCGTTATAATATCCTCTGCCATACTTGTAGTCGAATCTGAAACCGGCGCCTAGCCTTTTGTTGGCATTTACTGCAAACATGGCCTTGAAGTCGTCTTCTCCCGTCACCTTGTCGCCGCAGCTGTTCAGCGTTATGTTCGTAATGGGTGAGTAGGTGTTGGTGAAATGGAAGTCGCTTACCGGATTTACGATATAGTCGTAGGGCTCTGTAAAGATGAAGTTGCCCTGCGTGTTGCGGCGGTCGATGAAGATTCGGTTCAGTCGGGCAGTACCCATGTTTCCGAGAGTATTGTATTCGCCTCTCAGTCCTTCCGTGAAGGTTGTGTTCATATACATGTGCTGCAAGGTGTCTACTACCGCAGCCTTTGTGTCGCCGAAGCGTTCGTCTACGGTCCATACTCTGATGCCTTTCGGAATCTCCTTGTCTGAGCCTAGTGAATCGGTGTTCACCTTGCGGTTGGTTTGAGGACGGAACTGCGAATCTTCGTTATAGTTAAAATCATTTTGTGCCGCAACCGGGATGGTTGCAGCACAAAATAGGAGTGATGAGAATATAATTTTCTTCTTCATTATTTCTTAAATAGTCGGATACATACTTCGGCAATCTTGAGCACTACACCCACGATGAGTACGATGTAGGCGATATTGCGGCTTTCTTCCAGCTGGGTCCAGAGTATTACCCCTACGATGGCGAGCAGCATGAAGGCGATGTTGAGATAGTTGCGCACCTTCAGCATGTTGTTATGGTCGCTGTAGGCCAATGGGCGAAGCCGGTGGTGCTGAGGTCTTACGGCGTAGCTGGTAGGCTGCTTCTGCTCAGTCTGTTCTGCGCCCTGCTCAGCTGTAGGCTGGGCTGTAGCGTTTGCAGGCTGCTGTGCCTCGTTCTGTTGTATCTTATTGTCTGTATTCTGATTATTCATTTTTCTTCAACTTATTGTTTTACTAATGCAGCTAACTCTGCGAATATCTGGTCCTTGCGGTCGATGGTGCATCTGCGGAACTTTCCGAAGATCTTAGCCAGGTCGTTCTGCTTCTTGTTGAGCGCAATCTTGTCACTGATTACCTCTTCTGCAGGTTCCTTGAAACCGGTGCTTCTTCCTTCCTCGTAGTTGTAGATGATGCGGCCGAGCGAGAGATTCAGATGATTGTCTGAAATCCTGGCTACCAGCTGGTATTTGAATTCCGTGCGGTCGAGCGAGATGAATGACTGGCTGAAAACGAGCCATTCGTCCATCGTGTTGGCGATGACGTGTTCAGCATCGTTTACCAGTGCTACCCGGCTTGCTATGTTCTGGTCGTTCTGTGTCAGTTCACTCATGTATTTTAATACGATGTCGTAAATCTGCTTGGCAGTTTTTCCGTTAGCATCCGTATCGAGTGTGAATTCTATCTTGTTTTCATCATTATATGTGATAGCGCCTGCCAGATATTTCATGTCCACTTTGGCTATTGTGCCATTTGCCAGCTTGTTGGCAGGCTTGGCAGCCTCCTTTGGCTTAGCGGCTACGGCAACAGGAATCGCCCATCCCGTGGTTGATGTGGTTGGCGCCTTGGCGCTTGCAGCGTTGATGCTGTCGGCTTGGGCCTTCAGTTTGGCAGCCTGTGCTTTAATCTTAGCCACTTCCAGTGCCTTCTTGGCAGCTTCCAGCTGTTTCTGTGCCTGCTCCAGCTGCTGCTCTTCAGTCAGCACGGTTTGGGCCTGTGCAGTCATCAGCGGGAGGAGCATAAATATGGGGATGATGATTTTTTTCATGTCGAGTTGTTTTTATGAAACTATAAAATGACGGTTCCTGATTGCGGAACTTAGCGGAAGATGAGGGATTCAAACCCCCGATACCCCGAAGAGGGTATACCGGATTTCGAGTCCAGCGCATTCGGTCACTCTGCCAATCTTCCTTTTTATTTTATCAGATGCAAAAGTAATACATTTTTTGCATCTGACAAAATATTGCTGTTATTTTTTAACTATATTAACCCCGCTTTATAGGATTTTATACTATAGTTTTTTACTGTTGCTGCAGGAATCTGTCGGCCTCGATGGCAGCCTTGGCTCCCGAGCCTGCGGCAACAACACCCTGGCGGTAGATTGGGTCGGCTACATCGCCTGCTGCGAAAACACCCGGAATGTTGGTGGTGGCAGTACCTGGCACTACTTTGATGAAGCCCTGCTCGTCGAGATCTATCTGCCCCTTGAAGAGGTCGGTGTTAGGCTTATGTCCGATAGCCAGGAAGAATCCGTCGATGCTGATGTCAAACTTCTCTTCATTGGCTTCGCCCTTGTGGCGCACGAGATGAGCACCTTCTACACCGTTCTTGCCGAAGAGCCCCAGCGTATTGGTTTCGAACAGAATCTCGATGTTCTCCTTGTTCTTTACACGCTGCTGCATGATTTCTGAAGCACGGAGATAAGGCTTGCGTACAATCATGTAAACCTTCTTGGCAAGTCCGGATAGATACATGGCCTCTTCGCAGGCAGTATCGCCACCGCCCACTACGGCTACGGTGCGCTTGCGGTAGAAGAATCCGTCACAGGTAGCACAGGCTGAAACGCCCTGTCCGCGATATTTCTCTTCATCGGCAAGACCCAGATATTTGGCTGATGCACCTGTGGCGATGATCACGGTTTCTGCCTCAATCTCGTTGTCGCGCTCATCTGTAAGATGAAATGGGCGTGAGCTGAAATCTGCCTTCACGATGCTTCCGTCTCTCATTTCGGCTCCGAATCGGGCTGCCTGTTCCTTCATGTCCATCATCATCTGTGTTCCGTCTACGCCGTTAGGATAGCCCGGAAAGTTTTCTACCTCTGTGGTAATGGTGAGCTGTCCGCCCGGCTGCATACCTGAATAGAGTACTGGCTGCAGGTTGGCTCTGCCGGCATAAATGGCAGCAGTATATCCTGCAGGACCGCTACCTATAATTAATGTCTTTATCTTTTCCATTTTTTATCTTATAGTTATGTTTTTGTTTCCGATGGCTCGAAATGAGCCATTTTTCTCTGCAAAGGTACATCAAAACAATGAGAAATCAAAATAAAAATACAATATTTTTCTTTTCTTGCATAAATTATTGCTTTCGTTTGAAGAATTATTGTTATCTTTGCACCCGAAAATAAGATGCTCCGGAAAGAACATCAATTAGACGAAACGAAAAATATTTACTTGATATATGAATCAGATTAAGAAGATTGTACTGACGGGTGGACCTTGTGCGGGCAAGACTACCGCTATGGTTAAGGTGATTGAACATTTCTCCAGTCTCGGCTATAAGGTCTTTACCATTCCCGAGGTTCCAACCATGTTCACCCAGGCGGGCATGAATTATCTCACCTCCAACAAGGATTTTTTCTTCGAGGGCGAGAAGGCTACTTTCCAGACTCAGATCAACCTGGAAGACAGTTTCCTGCGCATGGCTGAAACATTGCAGCAGCCGGTCATCATCGTCTGCGATCGTGGTACGATGGATATTTCTACCTATCTCACTCCCGATTTCTGGCACCGCATCATCTCTGAAGAGGGCTATACAGATGCCCAGCTTCGCGACCGCTATGATGCTGTGCTGCATCTGGTGAGTGCTGCTGATGGTGCCGAGCAGTTTTATACTACAGCCAACAATGCGCAGCGCCTGGAGAAGGCCGATGAAGAAGGACTGAAGATAGCGCGCGAGTTGGACAAGAAGATTGTTTCTGCATGGAAGGGGCATCCTCATCTCAGGGTAATCAATAACCACGAAGATTTCAACAACAAGCTGAACCGTGTGCTCAAGGAGATAAGCAATGTGCTTGCCATTCCGCAGCCGATAGAGGAGGAGCGAAAATATATCGTGAAGCTGACGGGCGAGGTTCCTAATGCGATAGACAGCGATATTGTTCAGACTTATCTTACGGGTGAGCCGAGCAGCGAGATTCGTCTTCGCCGTCGCGGTTTCGAGGGAGGCAAGTATGTGTATGTTCACACCACCAAGAAGCGTCTTTCAGACAATGAGCAGATTGAGACAGAGCGACAGATTAATGCCAATCTTTATGAGAGTATGCTTCAGCAGGCTGACCCTTACCGCCAGCGCATTCATAAGCATCGCAAGAGCTTTATCTGGAAGGGTCAGTATTTCGAGCTCGACGAGTTTCTTGAGCCGGTTTCCGATCTGATGATTCTTGAAACCCGCGGCATTTCAGCCAACGAGAGCGTGAAGTTTCCTCCTTTCATCCAGGTGCTGGAGGATATTACGGGCAACACTAAATATTATAATTATAACATAGCGCTGAAGCGGTAAAATCGGCCGGTTATAACTGATTCAAGTAAGATAGAGGGTGTTGAGGAATATTTTTGAACCCCGAAATCCTTAATGACCTTAATGACCTTGACCTTAATGACCGGATTTCTAGGCAGGAACGAAAAAGACCGCTCTCCTCATGATTATTTTCTGAGGTGAGCGGTCTATTTTATGATTGAGTCTCCTTATTATAATAAGGTGGACTCAGGGGCTTTATCCCATGCAGCTCGTTACTCCGAGCGTAGTAGCGATAGCGGTCAGAATGCTGATGGCTATTTGAAGAATTGTTTTCCAAGGCATAATTTTAAATGTTGAATTTTTTTTGGGGGGCGGATAGGCTGGGCTAGGGGCTAGCAACCTAGCCAGTCTATCCTTTGGGGGCTATTCAAGGCCGTCGCCAGTATCGTCCTTGCCGGTAGTGCTGCCGCCTGATTCAGAGCCTTGGCCATCGCTGCCGGTTTGACCGGTGTTTGAACCACCTGGGGTAGAACCGCCTGGCGTATTCTCCGGAGTGGCTGGGGCGTTGAGGTCAACGTTGGTCTTACCCTCCTTAATCGCCTTGATAACGGCTGCCTGAGCACTGCGGCTGGCTACGAGATTGAACTCGGCGTCATCGCGAAGATTCTTAAACTCCTGACCTGGCTCCCACTGAACCTTCACGCCGGTGATGTTCTGTGCGGTGAACTTGTCGGCATCCTCAGCACCCTTCGAGGTGAGAAGGAGAGAGAAATCACCGAGGTCGCCCAGACGAATCTTCTTGCCCTCGAGCAACATCTCACGCATGCAGTCTACGGCGATGTAGAGGATGGCGCTGATGTCAGCTCTCGAATAAACACTACCATGAGAGGTGATGTGCTTGGCAAACTTCTCGATGGTCATGATGTCGGTGTACTGCGAGATGGCGAAAGCATTCTGCTTCTCGGTCTTTACGAGTTCCAAGTCCTTTGGATCAGGAGTCTTGCCCTCCTTCTTTGCCTGGTTGATGCGTGACTTAGCCTGGTTGATTTCCAGAAGATTTGCGTTCACGCTACGCATTACGATGCTGTAATTAATCATAGTCTGTAGTATGTTTAGAGTCCTTGTTTTGCAACTCCCCAGAACGCCTCGTTCCTGCCGTTTTCGGGGTCTTCATTGATGACCGGCGCCTGCCATCATTTATGACCCGTGTAGGTCTTAAGAGAAGACCCGAGCAAGGCACAAAAGGCTGTTCTTTCGATTGCCGGTGCAAAGATACAACATTTTCGGGCAGAATACAAGCTTTTACCCTAACTTTCTATGCGAGAAAAGTTATAAGTGGCTGTAATACAATAAGTTCTATCGATTTTCTATCTGAACTTTATTGCAGACAAACAGAAAAGCGCTGAAACATGCGATGGAGAACTAGAATAGCTAAGCGGTCATTTCCGGTCATGGTCATTTTCGGTCATTTTTAAAAAGAGTTTGGTCATTTTGAGCTATAGTAAATATAAATAATTATTTATATTATACTATAGATGACCATTTCTCCCCCGAAATGAAAATGACCGGAAATGACCATGACCGAAAATGACCAGATTATAATCTTAAAAAAGAGAGAATATAATATGATGCGATGTGAGCTAAAATATTGTGTATTAGTGAGTATACGCTTTATGTGTGAACTCTCTTTAATCCTTTCTGTATAGTAATAATCTACATTCTCTAGTGCGGAATACTGTCCGTTACACGGCTCTGCTCTCCATTTTCTACTTTCTGATTTGCTGAATTTTGTCACAAAATCTACCTTCTGAGCGCATTTTAGGGTCTGAGGAGGAGCATTTTTCACCCCTAGTAGAGGGGGTAAAACTCCTTTCTAACCCTCTAATTTTTCTTTTTTCTTCCTAAAATGCAAAATTCTGCTTGTATTTTGCCTCTTTTTTATTTCTGTATTATGTAGGTAAGAAGTATTTACATCCTTGAAATATTAGTGTTAGGTTATTATGCTTCCTGTAGCCAATTTCTAGGTACGTTTTGTAAATACGCCTAGAAAGAATGCGTATTCTTTCTTTACAAAAGTGCTTGAAGTTTCTCTGAAAGGACTAAGTCTTATAATCGCATTTTTCACTATCTTTCAGCAGTTATCTCTCTCTTTTTGCAAGAAATGAGACTAAAAATAGCACAAAACAGACCGTTTTCCCTTAGTTTATTATCTTCAAAATGAAGAAAAATAGTGTGTTTTTAAAAGAAAACCTCTTCCTTAACGCGTCGTTCGTTAAGGAAGAGGTCTGTTTTTACTGGTCTTTTTGAAGACCAAATTCGTTAGAAATATGATTCGTTTTCTTAAAGTTTTGACCAGTCGATGCTGCGGATAAAAGCCAAGGTTGAAACCCAATCGCAGTCTAGGCAGAATGGAGTAGGAGCATCTGGAGTGTTGTAATAAGCCAGGGTAAACTCTGTATCTGCATCCTTAAATGCCTTGTGGTCGATGGTTGCCTGCTTGAAAAACTGGGTTACGAGCGGCTTATTTTTGTTTGAAGCCTCCTTCAGGCGCTTCTGGTAGAGCGTAATATAAACACTCATGGCGTAGGCCTGCTCGTTGAGATAGCGAACCTTTATGTTCAAGGTGTCCTTGCTCAGATTTTTGTCGAGCATTACATACGGTGGCAGAATCTTGCTGCGCATGTAGGTCATTGCGTCAAACTTGAAGAGGGCTGTACGGCGCTCGTCCATGCTCTTCGTGGTGTCGTTGAGGATTGCATCAGAAGTGCGGAGCACCTCGTTTAATACATCCTGGGCGCTTGCCTTAGCTATGCTGAGGGTGAGCGCAAATAATAATATTATGTATCTCATCTTTTTGAAATTATTAATTATCAATTCTTTTTAATCGTTGGTGTGGCGCAAGAGGAAGATGCTGTGGTCGATGCACGCTGGCAATTCTTCCTTATAATGCGTTACCATGATCATGGTTTTGTTCTGGCGGCGACAGAAGGCTTCGATGACGTCTTTTACGAGTCGGCGGTTGCGGTTGTCGAGTCCGTGGAGCGGCTCATCGAGAATCAGCAGTTCCGGGTCCTTGACAAAGGCACGTGCCAGGAGAACGAGGCGCTGTTCGCCGCTGGAGAGCTTCAGGAAACCACGGTCTTCAAGACCTTCCAGTCCGAAGACTTTCATCCAGAAGCGGCACTTGTCCATGTCTTCTTCCTTCGGCTTTACATAGAGACCTACGGAATCCATCAGGCCGCTTGCTACGATGCGGATGGCTGGCAGGTCGCGCTGGTAAGAGCGGTGAAGCTCAGGCGATACGTAGCCGATGTGCTTCTTGATGTCCCAGATGCTTTCGCCGCTGCCTCTTGGATTGTCGAAGAGGGTAATGTCGCAGGCGTAGCTCTGCGGATTGTCGGCACAAACCAGACTGAGAAGCGTACTCTTTCCGGCTCCGTTCTGTCCGCTCAAAGCCCATCGCTCGCCGTTCATCACGGTCCAGTCGAGGTCGTTGAGGATGATTCGCTCGCCATACTGTATGCGTACCTTGTTCATCTTCACCACTTCCTGGGTGTGATATTCGCGGTCGCTGTAAGGCTGGTCTACGATGGCCTGTTCCATCTCCGGGCTCAGCACATGGGCAGGCACGGATTCTCTGCCGGCAAGATATTCGGCGAGGGTTACCTTAGGCAGAACCTTCATATCCTTCACTTCTACCACGTGGGTGATGAAATCGGGAATATCATCGCTCTTGCTCAGTACGAGGATAATCTGCAGGGCTCGCTCTGAAGAGAGAGTCTTGAGCAGTTCCTTGAGCTGGTCGCGGGTTTCAGCATCGAGTCCGATAAACGGATTGTCCATGATGAGCACGCGAGGCTCTGAGAAGAGGGTAGAGGCTAGTTTGAACTTGCGGAGTTCGCCACTTGAGAGCAGGATGGTGTATTTCTCCATCAGATGCTGCATGTGGAAGAGTTTGTAGATGTGCTGCTGCAGGGCTCTGCGCTCCGGAGTGTCTTCGCCAGCCATCTGGTAGGCTTCTTCCAGCTTGTCCTTTACGATAGGCGTGTTCTCGTCTATTTCGAGCTGGTTCCAGCGCTGCTGCAGGAAATAAGTGCGGTCGTTATCGCCTCCGTAGCTGTCGCGGAAGGTAATATACTTGATGTTGTCGCTCACCATTGTTTTCTGACTAGGTGAGAAATCGTAATCTGGGTCGTGCCTCAGGAGTGGGTGGCGACCTACGATGATGTCGACAAACATTGATTTTCCTCCACCGTTCGGACCTACGATAGCGATGTGTTCACCATCGCACGCCTCGAAGTTTACGGGTTCTGCCATACGCCATTCAGGCATGCGGGTAACACCATTTTTAATGCTAATAATCTTTTGCATCTCTCTTATTTTTTTATTCTACTCTGATTCTTTGTTGCAAAGTCTTTCCAGCTGCTGTAGTGCTTGGCGTCGGTCTCCGGGCGGTTCATCTGCAGAAAGTGGCAGTAGGCTGCCCCCAGCGCATCGGTAGCGTCCATGAACTTCGGCATTTCGTCTTGCTGAATATGGAGCAGTCGCTGCAGCATTCCCGCCACCTGTTCCTTCGAAGCCTGTCCCTGTCCTGTAATGGCCATCTTGATTTTGAGTGGCGCATATTCGTGGATAGGAACGCTGTGATGAATGGCGGCTGCGATGGCTACTCCCTGCGCTCTGCCCAGCTTGAGCATCGACTGCACGTTCTTGCCGAAGAAGGGTGCTTCGATGGCCATCTCATCGGGCAGATAGCTGTCGATGATGCCGGTTACGCGGTCGAAGATCTTGCCCAGCCGGAGATAGGGATCGCTCTCCTTGCGCATGTCGATGACGCCCATCACCACCAGTTCGGCCTTGTTGCCGATGATGCGGATTACGCCATAGCCCATCACGTTGGTTCCGGGGTCAATGCCGAGAATGATCTTCTCTGTATTCGATTTCTTGATCATCGCTGATAAATCTCCTGACTTTTTTAGAATGCTGTTTTAACGGTCCATATATGGATTGTGAGCGAGCTCTTCGCCTATGCTGGTGTATTCGCCATGACCCGGGAGAACCTGGGTTTCGTCAGGCAACTGACCGAGATGGCGCAGACTGTTGATGATGCGGAACATGCTGCCTCCAGGGAAATCGGTTCTGCCGATAGAGTTGTGGAAGAGGGTGTCACCGGTGAAGGCTACGTGCTCTGCCTCGCAATAGAAGGTGACGGAACCGCTGCTGTGGCCCGGAGTGGCGATGACCTGGAACTCGTGGTTGCCGAACTTGATGACCTCTTCATCTTCGAAGAATCTGCCAATAGGCGGAAACTGGTAATCGAGTTGCATCTGATAGAAGGTTTCTGCCTGTTTGGCGAGTCCCTTCATCAGGTTTTCATCAGCTGCCGATACTTCCGGTTTCAGTCCGAACTCCTGGTAGATGGTGTTGTTGCCGAAGTTATGGTCAAGATGACCATGGGTTACGAGCAGGTGAACGGGTTTGAGCTGGTTCTCCTTAATATATTGTGTAATAGCCGTGCGCTCTTCCGGATAGAAGGCGCCGCAATCGATGATGACGCATTCCTTGGTCTCATCGCTCACCACGTAGCAGTTTTCCTGCAACATGTTTACTTGAAATCTTTCTATATGTAACATTTCTTACTTTGAACTTTATGATTACTTTGAACTTTGAGCTTTGAACTTTATGATTAGCAAAGCAAATGAATTCTTCACTCTTCGTTCTTCGTTCTTCACTTCTATTACGCCGGAACGTAAACCAGTTGCTTGTCCTGACTGAACCATTCTTCATCGAAGAAAGTGCTGAGCGGAGTGATTTCTGAAATCTTGAAGTATTGCTTCAGTTCTTCTTTCAGATTACCGCCCTTCAGACACAGAAGTCCGTTAGGCAGAGCGTTTTGTCCCTTCTGCTTAAAGTTTTTCTTGATAATCTTCATCAGGTCAGGAAGCTGCATTACCGCACGGCTTACCACGAAATCGTATTTGCCTTTTTCGTCCTCTCCGCGCAGGTGCTCTGCCTTGAGATTCTGCAGATTGATGGCCGTAGCCACCTCGTTGCAGACTCTGATTTTCTTGCCCGTTCCATCTATCAGCTTGAACTTGCATTCAGGGAAGAGGATAGCGAGCGGAATGCCGGGGAAACCTCCGCCGCAGCCGAAATCGAGAATCTCTGTGCCCGGACGGAAATGGATGGCCTTGGCTATTGCCAGAGAATGGAGCACGTGGTGCTCGTACAGATTATCGATGTCCTTGCGGCTGATGACATTGATCTTGCTGTTCCAGTCGCGGTATAATGCATCGAGTGCCTCGAACTGCTTTTTCTGCTCTTCCGTGAGGTTCGGGAAGTATTTCTCTATTATTTCTATCATATAATTATATGTATTCTTCTTTATTTCTACCGATTTTTCTGCAAAGGTAGTGTAAAAAATCGGAAAACACGTAATAAAAACATCAAAATCTGTCAGATTATGCTCGTATATTAAGTTTTTTGCGTAACTTTGCACCCGTTTTCAATATAATTTAAGCAAAAATTGATAAAAACAGACAAGGAAATATGATAAAAGCAGCACTCTTCGATCTGGATGGTGTGGTATTCGATACAGAATCGCAGTACTCCATCTTCTGGGGAATGATAGGCAGGGAGTATCATCCGGAAATGCCCGATTTCGAATATCGCATCAAAGGACAGACTCTGGTTCAGATTTACGACAAGTATTTCACCGATGAAGCCGTCTTCGCCCACATCGAAGGTTTTACAGGCGCAAAGGAGGAACAGGCTAAGATTACAGCCCGACTGGATGAGTTTGAAAAGAGCATGCAGTATGAATATATTGCAGGGTTCGAAGATTTCATCAGCGACTTGAAGCAGCATGGCGTAAAATGCGCTGTGGTAACGAGCAGCAACATTCAGAAGATGCTGAATGTCTACGACCGTCACCCGGAATTCAAGGCTTATTTCGACCGTGTGCTGACCAGCGAGGATTTCGCCGAGAGCAAGCCTCATCCAGACTGCTATCTGAAAGGTGCAGCCTATTTCGGTGTGGAACCGGAGGACTGTGTAGGACTGGAAGACAGCTTCAACGGACTGAAGGCGGTGAGAGCCTCAGGAGCCTTTACCCTAGGTCTCGCCACAACGAACAGCAGAGAAACCATCCAACCGCTATCCGACTATGTGATAGATGATTACAGAGGTTTCAGCTTTGCTGACTTGCAGCGCATCGTGGAGAATGCGAAATAGATTCAACGCAGAACAATAAATAAATCAAAATAAAAAATGGGATATTTATCTACTGACAAGAAGAAAATTACCACCAAGACCTTCGCAGAAATGAAGAAGGCTGGCGAGAAAGTAACCATGCTGACAGCATACGACTTTACAACAGCCGGAATTATAGATGCTGCAGGAATTGACTCTATATTAATAGGTGATTCGGCCAGCAATGTGATGGCAGGAAATGCAGACACATTGCCGATTACCGTAGACCAGATGATTTATCACGCCCGCAGCGTGGCACGTGCCTGCCATCATGCATTCGTGGTTTGCGACATGCCTTTCGGCAGCTATCAGATCAGCAAGGAAGAGGCGCTGCGCAATGCTTGCCGCATGATGAAGGAGACGGGTGTAGACGCTCTGAAACTGGAAGGCGGCGTAGAAATCTGCGAAACCGTTAAGGCGCTGGTTAATGCCGGAATCCCGGTTCATGGTCATCTCGGACTTACCCCGCAGAGCGTGAACAAGTTTGGCGGTTATGGCATTCGTGCCAAGGAAGAGGCTGAGGCACAGAAACTTATCAGCGACGCCATTGCGCTGGACGAAGCAGGCTGCTTTGCCATCGTGCTGGAGAAGGTTCCTGCTAAGCTCGCTGCTGAAGTAAGCAAGAAGGTGAAGGCTGTAACGATTGGAATCGGTGCTGGTAACGGCTGCGACGGACAGGTTCTGGTTTATGCTGATGCACTCGGAATGACACAGGGCTTCAAGCCTAAGTTCCTGCGCCACTTTGCTCAGGTAGGCGAGGAAATGACCAAGGGTGTGAAGGCTTATATTGATGCGGTGAAGACCGTAGATTATCCTAGCGCTGAAGAGAGTTATTAACATTAACTCTCTTTTTAGCGAAGTGTAAGAGAGTATAAATACGATAGATTCATAAAAGAGTTTAGAATAATGGATACACAAAATACACCAGTACATATCAAGCTGTGGCACAAGGACTTCTGGCGATTATGCTTTGCCAATCTCTTGCTGATGTCGAGTGTGTACATGCTCATTTTTGCCATTCCTTATATCCTGCTTCAGGAGAAGTATCAGATGTGGCAGATAGGGTGTGTGCTTCTTGCATACGGCTTTGGACTTTTCCTGTTTGGCGGCTTCTGCTCTTATCTGGTGCAGCGCTACCGCAGGAATATGGTCTGTCAGCTTTCCATTTTAGGTGTGGTTGTTTGCCTTTCGGTTCTTTACTATCTGGATACATTCTGGAACGTCAGGTTTTCTTTTGAGATTCTTCTGGCGGTTCGTTTCCTGTTGGGAGCATTTCTGGGGCTGGCTCAGATGTCGCTAGCCAGTACGCTGGTTATTGATTCCTGTGAGTCGTTCCAGCGCACCGAGGCTAATTACATTACCTCCTGGTTTGCCCGCTTTTCGGTAGCCGTAGGACCCTTGGTGGCATGTTTTGTTTACAACTATTTCGGCATGGGCTATGTTTTCCCTACGGCTTCGTTGCTGGCTTTGGGAGCCTTCGTGCTGGTTTCTCGCGCCAAGTTTCCTTTTAAGGCACCAGCCGAAGGAATCAAGGTTTTCAGCCTCGACCGTTTCTATCTGCCACAGGGAACTCCACTGTTTGTCAACATCATCCTGATTACTTTTTCTGCGGGATTATACTTTTCTTTGCCTCATTCCTCTGGCATTTTTCTGATGATTTTCGGAGGATTGATCTTGGCGTTCCTGGCAGAAAAGTTTGTCTTTGCTGATGCAGATCTGAAGAGTCAGATAATAGTAGGTCTGGTACTGCTGGGAGCAGCTCAGCTGATTTCGTTCGCAAGTCAGGAGTTTGCCGTAGAAATCGTGGTTCCAGCCTTGCTGGGTTTCAGCTTGGGAATCATCGGAAGTCGTTTCTTGCTCTTCTATATCAAGCTTGCCAAACATTGCCAGCGCGGCACGAGCGTGAATTCGTTCTTCCTGGCTTGGGAATTGGGATTGAGCTTGGGACTCGGTCTCGGATTCCTGTTCCATAATCTTCCGGCGAGAGCGCATTTTGACGTAGATCATCCTGTATATAATATGGTTGAATCAGGGATGTTGCACTATGCACTTCTTTTTACAATCGTATCGTTGCTGGTGTACAATTTCTTGGTTCATCCTTGGTACATGAAGCATAAAAACAGATAAAATATTTGAAATCTCGTTTGTTTCATAAAAGCTATTCTTTAAAAGAACCTAAAAATAGCTTTTATGAAACATTTTTAATATTATTTAGATAGCTTTTTTCGCTTTTGTGGCTTAATTTGAGTACTTTTGCGTTTAGTTTTGGAAAT
Source organism: Segatella sp. (assembly GCF_977051555.1). NCBI lineage: Bacteria > Pseudomonadati > Bacteroidota > Bacteroidia > Bacteroidales > Prevotellaceae > Segatella > Segatella sp. Next base: position 16,783 of record NZ_CDRSSE010000012.1, on the reverse strand, counting down.
ATATTGTTTGAATTAAGAAATTAAACGTAAAAATATAGAATTATGGCAGAAGCTATTGATATCCGCGAATTGAATATCCGGATAGAACAACAAAGTCAGTTTGTTACCAATCTGGTAATGGGCATGAATAAGGTAATCGTAGGTCAGAAACACCTCGTAGATTGCCTTCTTATCGGTCTTCTCTCTGATGGTCATATCCTGCTTGAGGGTGTGCCTGGACTGGCGAAGACACTTGCAATCAAGACATTGTCACAGCTTATCAGCTCCGACTATAGCCGCATTCAGTTTACTCCTGATCTGTTGCCTGCCGATGTGGTGGGAACTCAGATTTATTCACAGAAAGATGAGACATTCCATGTAAAGCGCGGTCCTGTCTTCGCCAATTTCGTCTTGGCAGATGAGATTAACCGTGCCCCAGCCAAGGTGCAGAGTGCGCTGCTCGAAGCCATGCAGGAACACCAGGTTACCATTGGTGATGAAACCTTCAAACTGCCTAGTCCGTTCCTGGTAATGGCTACACAGAACCCTATCGAGCAGGAAGGAACCTATCAGTTGCCTGAAGCACAGGTAGACCGTTTCCTGCTGAAGGTAATCATCGATTATCCTACACTGGAAGAGGAGAAACTCATCATCCGTGAGAATATTCAGGGTGGACTTCCTGAGGTTACTCCTGTAACATCTGCTGAGGAGATTCTGAAGGCTCGCAAGATTGTAAACGAGGTTTATCTCGATGAGAAGATTGAGCAGTATATTGCCGATATCGTCTTTGCTTCACGTTATCCTGAGCGCTACGGACTGGGCGAACTGAAAGACATGATTACCTTCGGCGGCAGTCCTCGTGCCAGCATCTCTCTTGCCAAGGCTGCCAGAGCCTATGCGTTTATCAAGCATCGCGGCTATGTGATTCCTGAAGATGTAAGAGCTGTGGCCCACGACGTAATGCGCCATCGTATCGGTCTTTCTTACGAGGCTGAGGCAAGCAATGTGACAAGCGAGGAAATCGTGAGCCGCATCATTAATAAGGTGGAAGTGCCTTGATTCGGTAAGTGAAGAGTGAAGAACGAAGAGTGAAAAATTCGCTTGCTTCACTAATCATAAAGTTCAATGTTCAAAATTCAAAGTTCAAAGTAATAAGTTGGATACACAAGATATCTTAAAAAAGGTTCGGAAGATAGAAATCAAGACTCGCGGACTGAGTCAGAACATCTTCGCTGGTCAGTATCATTCTGCCTTCAAGGGCAGGGGAATGGCCTTTGCCGAGGTGCGCGAATATCAGTATGGCGATGATGTGAGAGACATCGACTGGAACGTGACCGCCCGCTTTCATAAGCCTTATGTCAAGGTGTTTGAAGAGGAAAGGGAACTTACGGTGATGCTGCTCGTAGACGTCAGCGGTTCGCTCGATTTCGGTACGATGAAGCAGATGAAGCGCGATCTGGCTACTGAGATTGCTGCCACACTCGCCTTCAGTGCCATTCAGAACAATGACAAGATAGGTGTCATCTTCTTCTCTGATCGCATAGAGAAGTACATTCCGCCTAAGAAGGGAAGAAAGCATATTCTCTATATCATCAGAGAAATGCTCAACTTCCAGCCGCAGAGCCAGCGAACCGACATCGGCTGCGCCCTGGAATATTTCACCCGCGTAATGAAGCGCCACTGCACGGCTTTCGTAATCAGCGACTTCTACGATCATAAGAATTTCCAGCATCAGCTGCAGATTGCCAACCAGAAGCATGATGTAGTAGCCATCCAGGTTTACGACCCGCGTGCCAAGGTGCTGCCTGATGTAGGACTGCTCAAGGTGATGGACGCAGAAACCGGACATGAGATGTATATTGATACAAGTTCGAAGAAACTTCGAATGGCTCATACACAGCAATGGCTGATGCAGCAGGAGAATCTGAAAACCGACTTTGCCAAAAGCAAGGTAGACTGGACTTCGATTGCCACTAACGAGGACTTCTCGAAGGCGCTCCTGATGCTTTTCAAGCAGAGGGGTTGAATTAAGTGAAGAGTGAAGAGTTAAGAGTGAAGAATTCATTTGCTTTGCTAATCATAAAGCATAAAGTTCAAAGCTCAAAGTAAAGAAACTATGTTTAAAGTAAAGAATATCATATTGTCGCTCGCTCTCCTGGGGTGCTCAGGCTTAGCTCAAGCCCAGCAGGTAGAGCAACGCATCGACTCGCTGCAGATACTGATAGGACAGCAGACCGTGCTGCATCTGAAGGCTTCGGTCAAGCAGGGCGATAAGGTGCAACTGCCATCTTTCAAGCCGCAGCAGCAAATTACGCCGGGAGTGGAAGTGGTAGAGCAGAGTAAGGGCGACACTTCGCACATAGGCGACGACCGCATGGTGGTGAGCCGCGACTATACGCTGACATCGTTTGATGAAAAGGTGTACGTGATTCCTGCGCTCAATGTGAAGGTAAACGGCAAGAACTGTCATGGCAACCAGCTTGCGCTGAAGGTGCTCACCGTGCCCGTAGATACGGTTCATCCCAACCAGTTCTATCCGCCTAAGGATGTTCAGGATAATCCTTTCTCCTGGCGCGAATGGAGCGCACAATTCTGGTTGAGCCTATTGCTGTTAATCCTCTGTGGCTTATGGCTTTATCTGCGCAACAGACTGAAGAACAACAAGCCAATCATCACCCATATCCGCATCGTAAAACGTGTTCCGGCTCATGAAAAGGCGCTGAATCAAATCAACGTCATCAAGCAGCAACATGTAGAGAATCAGGAAACACAGAAGGCTTACTACACCCAGCTTACCAATACGCTGAGAGAATACATCGTGAGCCGTTTCGGATTCAATGCCATGGAGATGACCAGTATGGAAATCATCGAACGTTTGCGTGAAGCAGGCGACCAGAAGATGATTGATGAACTGAAGGAACTCTTCCAGACTGCCGATCTCGTGAAGTTTGCCAAATATGAAACCTTGGTGAATGAGAACGATGCAAACCTGGTGAATGCCATCAACTTCATCGACCAGACCAAGACAGATGAGAAACCTACTGAAGAAAAGGTAGTTCCGCAGCTGACCAATGAAGAGCAGAAGACGCAATCTCAGCGCCGCCTCATCAAGTCGCTCCTCTGGATAGGAGCCATCGTAGGTCTGGCTCTGTTGGGTTACATCATCTATCAGTCAGCCATACTGCTGATGTAAAGCAGGGTGTTCTTATGAAACGTTTCGCCGGGCAAAGCGGTTTTCCGATAACTCTTTGCCTGGCTATAAATAGAAAAATAAAGAAATGGAATTTGCAAGTAAAGGCTATTTTCTGTTGCTCCTGTTGCTGATACCTTATATATTATGGTATTTCCTCTACAGGAAGAAGAATGCGCCAACCATGCGCATGAGCGACACGAAAAAGTATCAATATGCTCCGAAGAGCCTGCGTGTGCGTCTCATCCATCTGCCAATGGTGCTGAGATGCATCTGTTTCGTGCTCATCGTTTGTGCAATGGCTCGTCCGCAAACCCATACGGCTTGGGATAACAAGACGGTAGAAGGCATTGACATTATGTTGGCGATGGACGTTTCCACCTCTATGCTTGCCGAAGATTTGAGACCAAACCGTATGGAAGCGGCTAAGGATGTGGCAACAGAATTCATCTCGGGAAGACCGAACGACAACATCGGTCTGACTATCTTCGCCGGTGAAGCCTTCACCCAGTGCCCTATGACAACCGATCATGCCAGTCTGTTGCGCCTCTTGCAGGCAACTCGTACGGATATTGCTGCCCGAGGACTGATTGACGATGGAACCGCAGTGGGAATGGGACTGGCTAATGCCGTAAGCCGACTGAAGGATTCTAAGTCAAAATCGAAGGTCGTGATTCTTCTTACCGACGGCAGCAACAACATGGGTGAAATTTCGCCAATGACAGCAGCAGAGATTGCCAAGAGTTTCGGAATCCGCGTTTACACCATCGGAGTAGGAACCAACAAGGTGGCTCCTTATCCAATGCCTGTAGCAGGAGGAGTACAGTACGTCAATATTCCGGTAGAGATTGATACGAAGACGCTGAGCGACATTGCGCAGACAACCGATGGTAACTTCTATCGCGCTACGAATAATAACGAGCTGAAGAAGATTTACAGAGACATCGATAAACTGGAAAAGACCAAGTTCAATGTCAAGCATTTCGCTAAGCGATACGAAGCTTATCAGCCATTCGCATTGGCAGCTCTCCTGGTATTGCTGGTAGAAATCCTGCTCCGCATTACCTGGTTCAGAAGAATTCCGTAATCAGGATGTAGAGACTTAACCGGTTTCGGAGATATTCCGCTATCTTTCGGAGATATTTCTCTATCTTTCGGAGATATTTTACCAGTTATCGGAGATATTTTACTGATTATCGGATAATCGAATAGAAGATATAATTAGAATAGAAAATGTTAAGATTTGAAGATCCTATATTTCTCTGGCTGTTATGGCTTATACCAGTACTGATTCTGATCAGACTGATAGGATGGAGAAGAAGAAAGGCTAAACTGAAGAAGCTCGGCGATCCTGAACTTCTGAAGCAGCTCATGCCCAACATCTCCAAATATCGCCCTACAGTGAAGTTCGTGCTGATGCTCGCAGCCTTGGCGCTTCTCATCGTGATGGTGGCTCGTCCACAGATGGGCAGCAAGATTTCTCACGATAAGCGACATGGCATTGAAACCATCATCTGCCTTGATATTTCAAATTCCATGCTCTGTCAGGACGTGGTTCCATCCCGTTTGGACAAGAGTAAGATGCTTATCGAAAATCTGGTCGACAACTTCAACAACGACAAGATCGGACTCATCGTCTTTGCCGGCGATGCTTTCGTACAGTTGCCAATCACCACCGATTATGTTTCGGCAAAGATGTTTCTTCAGAACATAACCCCTGGACTTATCCAGACCCAGGGAACCAATATCGGCGAGGCAATCGATTTGGCTTCCAAGAGTTTCACCCAGCAGGAGAATGTGGGCAGAGCCATTATCGTGATTACTGATGGCGAAAACCATGAGCCTGGCGCACAGGAGGCTGCAGCTGCTGCCAACAAGAAAGGCATTAATGTCTTCATCCTGGGCATTGGTAACACCAAGGGAGCGCCAATCCCTATGGGCGACGGCTCTTATCTGAAAGACAATGCAGGCAACACCGTCATGACCGCGCTGAATGAGCAGATGTGTAAGGAACTTGCCCAGGCAGGTAAGGGTCAGTACATTCATGTAGACAATACCAGCGATGCGGAAAGAGCATTGAATGATGATATTGCTAAATTGCAGAAAGGCGATGTGACGAGTGTGATTTACAGCGCTTATGATGAACAGTTCCAGGCTGTAGGTATTCTCGTCATCCTGTTGCTTATCATCGAAATCTGTCTGCTCGAGGTAAAGAATCCTCTGCTCAGAAACATCAGGTTCTTTAAGAAAGACATCAAGAAGCCTTTCTGATAAACGTTTATACATTATTATATAATAGGAATGAGATATTTAAGATATATATTGGTTTTTGCCCTGATGGTGCTGGGCTTGGCGAAGGTGGGAGCGCAGAACGACCGCAACTTCATCCGCCAGGGAAACCGAGCCTATCATAAACAGAAGTGGGCTGCAGCCGAAACGCAATATCGCAAGGCTATCTCCAAAAATCAGAAGAATGCGCAGGCTGTCTATAATCTGGGTTGCGCCCTGATGATGCAGCAGAAGGATTCGATGGCGATGATACAGTTTGAGAATGCTTCGAAAATGGAAACAAACAAGATGCGACGCGCCAGAAGTTACCATAACATGGGTGTGGTTATGCAGCAGCATCAGCAATATGCTCAGGCAATCGGATGTTATGAGAACGCCCTGCGCTGCAATCCGCAGGACAATGCAACCCGATATAATCTTGCCCTCTGCAAGAAACTGCTCAAAAACCAGAAGCAGAACAAGCAGAACGATAAGAACAAGAACAATAAGGATAAAAACAAGGACAAGAACAAAGACAAGCAGAATAAGGATCAGAACAAAGATCAGAATAAAGACAAGAACAAGAACGATAAAGATAAGAACAACCAGAATAAGAACAATCAGCAGAATCAGAACAATCAGGACAAGATGAGCAAAGATAATGCTGAACAACTCTTGAACGCTGCCATCCAACAGGAAAAGGATACAAAGCGCAAGATGCAGAAAGCGATGAGCCAGCCTCGCCGCAAGCAATATGAGAAAAACTGGTAAACTAATAAATAACACAACGAGTATAATAAATTTAGAACATGAAACATATAGGTTGGTTTATTATTATATGGGCAATGCTTCTGGGCTTCAGTACGCAAATGAAAGCCCAGCATATCAGTGTGTCGGCACCAACACACGTGGCGGCGGGAGAAAACTTCCGTGTGGCCTATACCATCAATACACGTGATGTTGAGGAATTCCGCCTGGGCGGAGTAGGAGAAGGACTTGAGGTAATCGCAGGTCCTTACACCTCATCGCAGTCCAGTTATCAGATGATCAATGGCCATACTTCCTCTTCATCGTCGGTAACCATTACCTATACGCTCTACGCAGCTAAGAACGGAACCTTTGGCATTGGTGCCTCTCATGCCATCGTAAATGGTAAGAAACTCTCTTCCCATCCGGTTAAGATTACGGTTTCTGGCCATGCTGCACGCAACAACGGTGCACCTTCCATGCACGGACAGGATGATTATGCTGAACCACGTATGCGAACTGCCGGATCAAGAATATCAGGCAGCGACCTCTTCATAAAGGTTACAGCCAACAAGCGACGTGTTCACGAACAGGAACCGGTGCTCCTTACTTATAAGGTTTATACGCTGGTAGACCTTACCCAGCTGGAAGGCAAGATGCCTGACCTGATGGGATTCCACAACCAGGAAGTTCCGCTGCCTCAGCAGAAGACTTTCCATACTGAAATCGTAAACGGCCGACCTTACCGATGCGTTACATGGAGCCAGTATGTCATGTATCCGCAGATGACGGGAAGCCTCACCATTCCAGCCATTACCTTCAAGGGAATCGTAGTTCAGCAGAACAGAAACGTTGACCCGATGGAAGCTTTCTTCAATGGCGGTTCTGGCTATGTTGAAGTAAAGAAAGATATTATAGCTCCTAGTGTGAAAATTCAGGTTGATCCATTGCCTCAGCGCCCTGCCAACTTCTCGGGCGGTGTAGGTAAATTCAACATTACTGCTTCCATCGACAAGAAGGAAGTGAAGGCTGGCGAACCTATCACCATCCGTGTCGTGGTAGGAGGAATCGGAAACCTGAAGCTGCTCAAGCAGCCTGTCATTACCTTCCCTAAGGATTTTGACAAGTACGATGCAAAGGTGACAGACAAGACCCGTCTCACAGCCAATGGTGTAGAAGGCAATATGATTTATGACTTCCTGGCTGTGCCTCGTAATCAGGGAAATTATACCATTCCTGCGGTAGAATTCACCTATTATGATACTTCGGCTAACAAGTACAAGACAATTAAGACCCAGCCGTTTACGCTGAACGTAGGGAAGGGCGATGGAACATCAGACAATGAAACCTCAGATTTCAGCAACGAGGATAAGGACATTCATGCGCTGAAACTGGGCAAGTCTAAGCTCCATGATATTGACGATATGTTCTACGGAAGCTTCGGCTACTGGACCAGTCTGCTGGTTCCATTGGCAGCCTTCTTTGCCCTGCTCATTGTTTTCCGCCGCCGTGCCCTCGAGAATGCCGACCTTGTAAAGGTCCGTTCCAACAAGGCAAACAAGATAGCAACCAAGCGCCTGAAGAAGGCTCATCTGCTGATGCTCGGTGGCAAGCAGGAAGAATTCTACGATGAAGTGCTCCGTGCTTTGTGGGGCTATGTAAGCTACAAGCTCAACATGCCTGCCGAAAAGCTCTCACGTGAAAACATTCAGACTATGCTCGAAAAACATTGTGTAGAGGAGAAAACTATCGAGAAGTTTACAACTGCACTCGATGAATGTGAGTTTGAACGCTATGCGCCTGGCGACCCTGCCGGCAATATGAACCGTACATTCGACTCAGCTATGACTGCTATTATGGATATAGAAAATGCTATCAATGCAACGCGTAAGCAGCGCAAGAAGAGTGTAACCGGATATTCGTTCGTCATGATGATCATGGTGATGTTGGGCTGCTCTGTTTCTGCAGGCGCTGTAACCAAGAACAATGCTGATACGGAATATCAGAAAGGTAACTATCAGCAGGCCATACGCGACTATGAGGAAATATTGAACAACTATGGTGTTTCTGCCGAAGTTTACTATAACTTGGGCAATGCTTATTACCGTACAGACAATATTACCAAGGCTGTGCTCAATTATGAGCGTGCCCATCTGCTCTCGCCAGGCGATGAAGACATCAGCTTCAACCTGCAGTTTGCACGTAGCAAGACCATCGATAAGATTACTCCGGAAAGCGAGATGTTCTTCGTAACCTGGTGGAAGGCGCTGGTCAACTTTACGAGTGTTGACTGTTGGGCTAAGACAGGCATCATTGCCATCATCATGGCACTGGTTCTGGTATTGGTTTATCTCTTCGGACCGCATCTCGTGTTGCGCAAGATTGGTTTCTTCGGTGGAATCTTCTTCGTGGCAGTCTTCTTGCTGAGCAATCTCTTTGCTTACCAGCAGCGGCAGATGCTCATTAACCGTACGGGAGCCATCATTATCGCTCCTTCTGTCAATGTGAAGAAGACTCCAGCCAAGACGAGCGCTGACCTCTTCCTGCTGCATGAAGGAACCCGGGTTGATATTACCGATAAGGCGATGAAAGGCTGGTGTGGAATCAAGGTTGGAGACGGCAGAGAAGGCTGGATTGAAACCAAGGCAATTGAGGAAATCTGATTAAGATAAAATCTGATTAAAATAAAGAGAATGGATTTTAGTAGGATACAAGATTTTGACATGCAGCTGTTGCATGTGTTTAACGGCAGCGAGAATGTCTGGCTCGATCAGATGGCGATGGCGCTTACGTCGGGCTGGACATGGATTCCGCTTTATATCGTCCTCTTCGTTGTTGTGATAAGAAACAACGAGATGATGGGGCAGATTGCGCTCGTGGTTGGAGGAGCAGTGCTCTGTATCTTTCTGGCTGATGGACTGGTGGATGGAATCATCAAACCGCTGGCTGAAAGATGCAGACCTTCCAACGACCCGATGTTCAAGTATACGGTCCAGGTGGTTGACAATATGCGCCTCATGAGTTTCAGCTTCTGTTCGGCTCATGCGGCTAATACGCTTTCTATAGCCATCTTCTTCTCGTTGCTTATCCGTAGCAGACTGGTTACGTGGACCCTGTTATTATGGTCGCTCGTAAACTGTTGGACCCGTCTTTACCTGGGTGTTCATTATCCGGTCGACATTCTTTGCGGTCTGGCTATCGGAGCTGTGGTGGGAGTTGTCGTTTATCTTATCTACATCAGGATGTATTACCGCATCTCCCCAAAGATTAAGTATATTTCCAACCAGTATACGAGTACGGGTTATGACTATGATGATGTAGATAAAATCATGACCGTAGTGATATTTACCCTTATCATGGTTGTGCTTTATGCCACCTGCCAGATGGCAAATCTTTAGTACAAGCATAAAAGTTCAAAATAGAAAGTTCAAAGTAAAAATAAATAATGGATACAAAACACATTAAGATTAGTGATTATAATTATGATTTACCGGATGAGCGCATCGCAAAATTCCCTATTGCCCAGCGCGACCACAGCAAACTGCTGGTTTATAAGCACGGCGAGGTAAGCGATGATGTTTTCCATCATCTTCCCACATATCTCCCTCAAGGAGCCTTGATGATATTCAACAATACCAAGGTGATACAAGCGCGTCTGCACTTCCGCAAGGAAACAGGTGCGCTTATTGAGGTTTTCTTGATGGAGCCTGCAGAACCTACTGATTATGAACTCATGTTCCAGACCACCGGACATTGTTCATGGCTCTGCATGATCGGTAATCTGAAGAAATGGAAAGAGGGAAGCCTGAAGCGTGATTTCGAAATCAAGGGCAATAAGCTTACGCTCAGCGCTACCATGCGACGCGGAGATGCTCTCGGTTCTGAAGCGCAGAAAATGGTTGCCAAAGGCGGAGGAACCAACTACTGGGTTGATTTCGATTGGGACAACGACAAGGTGTCTTTCGCTGAGATTCTCGAAGCAGTAGGCGAGTTGCCTATTCCACCATATCTCAACCGCAAGACAGAGGAGAGTGACAAGACCACCTATCAGACGGTTTATTCTAAAATCAAGGGAAGTGTGGCTGCTCCAACTGCCGGACTTCACTTTACCGATGCGGTTCTCAAGGATCTTGATGCGCATGGAATCGACCGCGAAGAAGTAACCCTGCATGTAGGAGCCGGCACATTCAAACCGGTGAAGAGTCTTGAAATCGAAGGTCATCAGATGCATACGGAATACATTGTTGTTCATCGCCGCAGTCTGGAAAAACTCATCAAGCACGAGTGCCGGGTCATTGCCGTAGGAACCACCAGCGTCCGTACCATCGAGAGCCTCTATTACATGGGCGTTCATCTGCTGAAGCATCCTGAGGCAAACGAAGAAGATCTGCACGTAAACCAGTGGGATCCTTATGAGCTTTCTGAAGATGGCAATCTGGTAGATGGAATCACTCCGATGCAGGCTATCCAGGCAATCATCGATTATCTGGACCGCAACGGCTTGGAGGCTCTCCATTCCAGCACGCAGATTATCATTGCTCCAGGCTATCAGTATAAGATTGTGAAGATGCTGGTCACCAATTTCCATCAGCCTCAGAGTACGCTCCTGCTCCTGGTGAGTGCTTTCCTCAAGGGCGACTGGAAGAAGGTTTACGATTATGCTCTTTCGCATGATTTCCGTTTCCTGAGCTATGGAGATTCATCCCTGCTCATTCCGTAAAAGGAGTTAGTAAAACTATAAATTATTAATTGTAAATTATAAATTAAAAATAGATGATTTCAGTAGAAGGACTGAAAGTAGAGTTTGGCGTCAAGCCTCTCTTTCATGATGTAAGTTTCGTCATCAACGACCGCGACCGCATTGCCCTGGTGGGTAAGAATGGTGCCGGAAAATCTACGATGCTCAAGATTCTCTGCGGTTTGCAGAAACCTACTGATGGCGTTGTGGCTATTCCTAACGAAACCACTATCGGCTATCTGCCACAGGTGATGAAACTGCAGGACGATACGACCGTGAAAGAGGAAACCCGCAAGGCTTTCGCCCATAATACCGAGATGAAGGCGCGTCTTGACAAGATGCAGCAGGAAATGGCTGACCGCACCGACTATGAGAGCGAAAGCTATGCTCAGCTCGTAGAGAAGTTTACCCAGGAACATGAACGCTACATGATGATGGGAGGCGAAAACTATGAGGCTGAGATAGAGCGCACCTTGAGCGGTCTTGGCTTTACGCGCGATGATTTCGAGCGCCCAACCAAGGAGTTTTCCGGCGGTTGGCGAATGCGTATCGAACTTGCCAAGATTCTGTTGCAGAAGCCTGATGTCCTGCTCCTCGATGAGCCTACCAACCACCTTGATATTGAAAGTATCCAGTGGTTGGAGCAGTTCCTGGCGCAGAGTGCCAAGGCTGTGGTTCTGGTGAGCCACGACCGTGCTTTTATCAACAATGTAACTAACCGTACCCTCGAAATTACTTGCGGAAGGGTAGAAGATTATAAGGTGAAATACGATGAGTATGTGGTGTTGCGTGCCGAACGCCGCGAGCAGCAGCTCCGTGCTTACGAAAACCAGCAGAAGGAAATTGCCGACATCAAGGATTTCATCGAGCGGTTCCGCTACAAGCCTACCAAGGCGGTTCAGGTGCAGAGCAGAATCAAGCAGCTCGAGAAAATCGTGCCTATCGAGGTAGATGAGGTTGACAACAAGCAGATGCACCTCAAATTCCCTCCTTGTCTCAGAAGTGGCGATTATCCTATCATCTGCGATGAGGTGCGCAAGGATTACGGCGCACACACCGTCTTCGACCATGTTACCTTTACCATCAAGCGTGGCGAGAAGGTGGCCTTCGTGGGTAAGAACGGCGAGGGTAAGTCTACCCTGGTAAAATGTATCATGGGTGAGATTCCTTTCACCGGAACGCTCAAGATTGGTCATAATGTGCAGATTGGTTATTTCGCCCAGAATCAGGCGCAGCTCTTGGATGAGAATCTTACCATCTTCCAGACTATCGACAATGTGGCAACAGGCGAAATGCGTCTGAAGGTGAACGATCTCCTGGGCGCCTTCATGTTTGGCGGCGAGACTTCAGAAAAGTTTGTCAAGGTTCTGAGTGGAGGAGAACGCAGCCGACTGGCTATGATCAAGCTCCTGCTCGAACCGGTGAATCTCCTCATTCTCGATGAGCCTACCAATCACCTCGACATGCAGTCGAAGGATGTGCTGAAAGAAGCCATCAAGGCTTTCGATGGAACAGCCATCATCGTGAGCCACGACCGTGAATTCCTCGATGGTCTGGTTGATAAGGTTTATGAGTTTGGCGGTGGTAAGGTTCGTGAGCATCTCGGTGGTATTTACGATTATCTCCGTGCCCATAATGCCGAGAACATCAATCAGGCTCTTGCCAACCAGAGCATGGCTTCTGCCGGTTCGCCTTCAGCCAACACTTCCGGCCCTTCTGTTGCATCAGGTTCTACAGCCGACAGTCTTGCCTCTGCCACATCCGGCAAGCAGAGTTACGCTGAACATAAGGAACAGCAGAAGAAGATTCGCAAGGCTGAGAAAGCCGTGAAGGAATGTGAGGCGAAGATTGGAAAACTGGAAGCTAGAAAGAAGGAGATTGATGAACTTCTGATGAAACCGGAAAATGCAACCAACATGGAACTCGTTACTGAATACACCGAACTCATGAAGGGTCTCGATGAGGAGAACGAGCGCTGGATGCTCCTTTCGGAAGAACTGGAAGAAGTTTCGAAATAATAGTAATATTAATATAAAATAAAGAGAAGAAAATGAAAATGAAAATGATCTTACCGATGATGCTGATCGCAGCTCTGCCATTAGGCGCTGATGCTCAGAACAAATCGGGTCTTGTCATGAGCAATCTCGACCAGACAGTGAAGCCAGCGGACAGTTTCTATCAGTTTGCTACAGGCGGATGGCAGAAGAACAATCCTCTTCCTGCCGCTTACAGCCGTTATGGCAGTTTTGACCAGCTGGCTGAGAACAACAACAAGCGCATCAACACCATTCTTTCTGAACTCCAGAAGAAGACTTACAAGGCTGGAACCATTGAGCAGAAATTGTCTGATTTCTACAAACTCTCTATGGATGTTGACAGCCGCAATAAGGCTGGAATCGCTCCAGTAAAGCCTCTGATGGATGAGATAGAAGCTGCCAAGACCAAGGACGAGCTTCAGAAGCTTCAGGTTAAGTATGCATGGATGGGTCTCGGTTTGGGCTATGGTGCAGGTTTCGCTGCCGATGAGAAGAACGTAACCATGAACATCTACAACCTGATGCAGGGCGGTCTTACTCTCGGTGCCAAGGATTATTACCTCAACAACGATGCTGCAACTGTAGCTATCCGTGAGGCTTATAAGACTTACCTCAGCAAGATGTTCCAGCTCTACGGTTTCTCTGCTGATGAAGCTGCCAAGAAGGCTGCAGCCGTATTCCTTCACGAAACAACGCTCGCTACTTTCTCAAAGAGCCGTACCGAACTTCGTGATCCTCAGGCCAACTACAACAAGATGACCTTGGCAGAATTCAAGGAGAATTATCCTAACATTCCTCTCGAGTCACTTGCCAACGCTGAGGGAATCAAGAGCGAATATCTCAAGGAGATGATCGTAGGTCAGCCTGCTTTCTTCGCCGGTTATGACAAGGTAGCAGCTGCAGAATGTGCAGGCACATTGAAGGCTTTGATGGAGTGGGACGTCATCAGTAGTTCTGCTTCTTACCTCAGCGATGAGATTCGCGAAGCCCGTTTCGAATTCTTCGGCAAGACTATGAGTGGCCGTAAGGAGGATTATCCTCTTTGGAAGCGCGCTACTACTCAGGTAGAGGCTCAGTTGGGCGAGGCGCTCGGTCGCATCTACTGCAAGCGCTATTTCCCAGAAAGCTCTAAGAAGATGATGGAGGCACTCGTGAAGAATCTTCAGATCAGCCTCGGTCAGCGTATCGATGCTCAGACCTGGATGAGCGATGCTACAAAGAAAGCTGCTCACGACAAGCTCGACAAGTTCTATGTAAAGATTGGTTATCCTAACAAGTGGACTGATTTCAGCAAACTCAGAATCGACCCATCTAAGAGCTATTATGAGAACGTAATGGCTTGCCGCAAGTTTGCCAACGATAAGGAGATTGCAGAGAAGGCAGGAAAGCCAGTAGATAAGGATGAGTGGTTCATGACTCCTCAGACCGTGAATGCTTACTATAATCCTACTACCAATGAGATCTGCTTCCCAGCCGGTATTCTCCAGTATCCTTTCTTCGATCCTAAGGCTGATGCAGCATTCAACTATGGTGCTATCGGCGTAGTAATCGGTCATGAGATGACTCACGGATTCGATGATCAGGGTCGTCAGTATGATGCTAGCGGTAATCTGAAGGACTGGTGGACAGCTGCTGATGCAGAAGGTTTCAACAAGCGTGCTGATATGTATGCTGATTTCTTCAGCAACATCAAGGTGTTGCCTGACCTGAATGCTAACGGCCGTTTCACCCTCGGAGAGAACCTTGCCGACCATGGTGGTTTGATGGTTTCATACAATGCCTTCAAGAATGCTACAGCCAAGAAGCCATTGAAGAACAAGGATGGTTTCACTCCTGACCAGCGTTTCTTCCTCGCCTATGCAGGTGTTTGGGGACAGAACATTACTGATAAGGAAATCCGCAACCGCGTAAAGAATGATCCTCATTCTCTTGGCAAGTGGCGTGTTGATGGTGCGCTTCCTCATATCGATGCATGGTATGAGGCATTTGGTGTAAAGCAGGGCGACAAGCTGTTCATTCCTAAGAACCAGCGCCTGGAGCTTTGGTAATTCCCAGAAGGAAATTTTTCCGAATAGAATTTTTCGGGAATGGTTTTCCGAATAGATAGAAAAAATAAAGTCCTGATATTTCAAACAAATGAAACATCAGGACTTTTTGTTTTATGCTTGAAATATTTTTTGATAAGAAAACAACAGAATCGGGGTTATTACTTCTTCTCCAGTTCCTGAAGATTTTCCATCTTCTTCGATTCCAGAAATTCGTAAATGCCGCAGAGATATTTCTCACACCGGCGATGATCTTAAGCAATGTGCTCTTTCCTGCGCCATTCTTGCCCATCAGGGCTATACGGTCCTTCTCGTTGATCTGGAAGGAAATGTCTTTGAATAGGGTGGTGCCGCTAAATTCTATGGTCAATCCATCAACTGTAATCATATTATTTTCTTCTTGTTCAAATTTTTGTTTCTTTAAGCAACTCCCCAGAATGCCCCGTTCCTGCCGTTTTCGGGGTCTTCATTGATGACCAGCGCCTGCCATCATTTATGACCCGTGCTGGTCTTAATAGAAGACCTGAACAAGGTGCAAAAGGCTGTTCTTTCGATTGCCGGTGCAAAGATACAACATTTTTGGGCAGAATGCAAGCTTTTACCCTGACTTTCTTTCGGAGAAGTAGTGTAAGTGATTGATTGATACTGATTTCTATTGGTTTTCTAGCTGAACTTTGTTACAGAAACAATGAAAAGCAAGAAATAGACTCGGAAGTAGCTGAAGAAATGAAAAAGGGTCATTTGGTGTCAATGTCATTTAGGGTCATTTGAAAAAGTAAATGTCACTTTGCTGCTATAGTATATATAAATATATATATTTATATATATCTATAGTGACTTTTTTACTCTCGGAAAACATAATGACCCTAAATGACTTTGACCTAATGACCCACTAAGTGTAATGCTTGAATTGGTTGTTTGTTAGAGTATTTGATAGTTCTAAATTGCTTGTATATGAGATGATTACGAAAGTTTATGTAAGTTGTGCTTTATTTGTATGTGTATAATAATAATCTACATATTCTGGTGTGGAATACTGCACGCTGTACCGCTCAGGTACTCATTTCCTATATCCCAATTCATTGTATTTGTCAAAAATACCTACCTTTGAAGCATGATTTCGAGTCAGAGGAGGTGCATTTTTCACTCTTAGTAGAGGGGGTAAAACATCATCCTACCCCTCATATTTTGCTTTTTTCTTCGAAAAATCACTAAAAAGCACTGATTTTTGCCTCTTTTGGTTTCTGTTTTGAATAGGTAAGGATAATTTACATAACTCAGACTGATTGTACTTCTTGCTCCGTTTCTTTTAGCGGATTAAAAATCCATAATAGTTCGATCTGTACGGTTGAAATTACCCAATACGCCCTGAAAGGGCAGAAGTTCATAATTACCCAGGCCGATGCCCTGGGCTAAGAGCTTTTGGGCTTTCAGCCCGTCTTATACCACATGTGAATGTTCTGTTTTCTTAACAAAAGTATTCTGAATTGCCCCTAAAGAACTCAATCTTAAAATCACGATTTTTCCCTATGTTTCATCTCTTATTTCCAATTTTTACATGAATATGGAGCATTTTTAATCAAAAAAGACCCTGATTGCAGAACGCAACCAAGGTCTTCGGAGATTATATATTTAACCTATTGAAATCTCGCTAGATTAGATCTGCTCGCTCCAGTCCTCCTGGCTCTTACGAACGTAAGTCTGGTAACGGAGCTTAGCCATCTTCTCTGCCTGAGAGAAGAGCTCATCAGCCTCCTTAGGGAATGCCTTCTGTACAGAG